>NZ_JBHWCC010000093.1:0-21371 GCF_042735715.1 Streptomyces sp. NPDC059582 | reverse complement strand
CGCACGATCTGACACCCCGACGCCGTCAGCTCCGCGATCTGCTGCAACGTCGCACCGATGTCCGACGTACGCGTCGTCGTCATCGACTGCACCGAGACCGGCGCGTCCCCGCCGACCGCGACGGATCCGACCTGGATCTGCCGGCTCTTGCGGCGCTCGGCGAGCCTGGTCGGAACGGACGGCATGCCGAGAGAAATCGCAGTCATCTGCTGTGCAACCCCAAGTCGTGGATCAAGGTCTGGTCCCGTGAGCAGCGGGCTCCGAACTCCGAGATTACGGCACGGGCCTTGACCGGAGCACATCGCGCCGGTCAAACCCACTCAACGGATGACGGCCGGGAACCAAGGGTTCCCGGCCGTCCCAAACGCCACATGGCTATGAAATTTTGACGGGGTTAACCACGTCCGCGATCAAGACGAGGATGGTGAAGCAGATGAAGATTCCGGCCACCACGTAGGCCACCGGCATCAGCTTCGCCACGTCGAACGGGCCCGGGTCCGGGCGGCGCAGGAGCAGTGCCGCCCGGCGGCGCAGGGACTCCCACAGGGCGCCCGCGATGTGCCCGCCGTCGAGCGGGAGCAGCGGGAGCATGTTGAAGAGGAACAGGGACAGGTTGAAGCCCGCTACCAGCATCAGCGCCATGGCGAGCTGCTGGGTCGGGGGGATGTCCAGCGTGAAGATCTCGCCGCCGACGCGGGCCGCGCCGACCACGCCCATCGGGGAGTCGGCTGCGCGGGGGGCGCCGTCGAAGGCCGCGTTCCACAAGGCCGGGATCTTGCCGGGCAGGTTCGCGATGGAGTCGACGGCCTCGCCGAGCCGGTCGCCCATCCAGGTCACGGAGTCGCCGAAGTCCTGGCGGACGACGCCGGTGGCGGCGCTGAAGCCGAGGAAACCTGCGCTGACGTACTGGCCCTGGACGATCTGACCGCTGGAGTCTTTCTTGGCGACCTGGTTGGTGGCGATCTTCGCGTGCAGGGTGACTTCCTGGCCCTCGCGGTCGACGACGATCGGCACCTCCTTGCCGGGGGTGGCGCGGATCAGGTCGGAGAGCTGATTCCAGTCGTCCGTCCGCACGCCGTCGAAGGAGACGATCTTGTCGCCGGCCTTGAGGCCCGCCGCCGCGGCCGGAGAGGGCGCGTCGGAGTCCTTGCAGGTGTCGCGGTTCTGGCTCTGCGCGATGACGCACTGGGAGACCGAGCTCACACTGGTGGTCTGCTGGGAGATGCCGAAGCCCATCAGGACGATGAGGAACAGCGCCACCGCCAGGATCAGGTTCATGAAGGGGCCCGCGAACATCACGATGACCCGCTTCCACGGCTTGCGCGTGTAGAAGAGGCGGGACTCGTCGCCCGGTTCGAGCTCTTCGAAGGCGGCTGAGCGGGCGTCCTCGATCATGCCGCGCCACGGTGAGGTGGAGCGGGCCGAGATCCGGCCGTCGTCGCCCGGCGGGAACATCCCGATCATGCGGATGTAGCCGCCGAACGGGACGGCCTTGACGCCGTACTCGGTCTCGCCCTTCTTCCGCGACCAGATGGTCGGGCCGAAGCCGACCATGTACTGCGGCACCCGGATGCCGAAGAGCTTGGCCGTGGAGAGATGCCCCAGCTCGTGCCAGGCGATCGAGACCAACAGGCCCACCGCGAAGACGACTATGCCGAGGATCATCATCAGGGTCGTCATGCACGGGCCTCCGCGGTCGCCGTCGTCTGTGCTGTCAGTTCCCCGGCCCGGGCGCGTGCCCAGGCCTCCGCTTCGAGGACGTCCGACACGGTCAGTGAAGTTCCCGAGCGCGGTGTGCCGTGCTCCTCCACCACCCGTGTCACCGTCTCCATGATTGCGTTGAACGGCAGCGCGCCGCTGCGGAACGCCTCGACGCACTCCTCGTTCGCCGCATTGAACACCGCCGGAGCCGTGCCCGCGAGCTGCCCGACGTGCCGGGCGAGCCCGACGGAGGGGAACGCCTCGTTGTCGAGCGGGAAGAACTCCCACGTCGAGGCCTTGCTCCAGTCGAAGGCGGGCGCCGCGTCCGGGACGCGTTCGGGCCAGCCCAGGCCGATGGCGATCGGCCCCCGCATGTCGGGGGGCGTCGCCTGGGCGAGGGTGGATCCGTCCGTGAACTCAACCATCGAGTGAACATACGACTGTGGGTGCACTACGACCTCAATGCGGTCGAAGGGAATGTCGTACAGCAGGTGCGCCTCGATGACCTCGAGTCCCTTGTTGACGAGGGTCGCGGAGTTGATCGTGATCACCGGGCCCATGGCCCAGGTGGGGTGCGCGAGGGCGTCCTCGACGGTGACGTCCGCCAGTTCCGCCTTGGTCCGGCCGCGGAAGGGGCCGCCGGAGGCGGTGACGACCAGTTTGCGTACGTCGGCCCGGGTGCCGGCCGCCAGCGCCTGGAAGAGGGCGGCGTGCTCGGAGTCCACGGGGATGATCTGTCCGGGCTTGGCGAGCGCCTTGACCAGCGGGCCGCCGACGATGAGCGACTCCTTGTTGGCCAGCGCGAGGGTGCGGCCCGCTTCGAGGGCGGCGAGTGTGGGGGCGAGGCCGATGGAGCCGGTGATGCCGTTGAGGACGGTGTGGCAGGCCGAGGCGGCGACCTGGGTGGCCGCCTCCGGTCCGGCGAGGATCTCGGGAAGCGGCTCCCCCGTCCCGTACTGAGCGGCGAGTGCCTCGCGCAGTGCCGGTACGACGTCCTCGCGGGCCACGGCGACCGTGCGTACCCGCAGCCGGTGGGCCTGCTCGGCCAGCAGTCCGACCCGGCCGCCCGCGGCGGACAGGGCGGTGACGCGGAAGCGGTCCGGGTTGCGCAGGACGAGGTCGATGGCCTGGGTGCCGATCGAGCCGGTGGAGCCGAGGATCACCACGTCCTTGGGGCCGTCCCCCGCGACGGGGTCGAAGACGAGGTGCGGGTCGGCGAGCGGGGCCGGGCTGACGCGGCCGGCGGGGCGTTCGGTCATTCCCCCATTGTGGCGCGACCGGAGGCCGCGGCCGACAACGCGTCCTCGGGCGTGCGGGTCCACGGTGTCGGTTCGTCCCTCCCGTCCCGGAGGTGGCGGCCTCCGTACCGCCTGTGCCGCACTCGGCCGTCGGGCCCGGTACGGCACAGGTCCTTGGGTGGCCCGGGACCGTCGGCGGCCCGGAGCCGACGTCTGTCCGGGGGCGTCGAGGGCCCGGGGCCGGCAACGGCCCGAACGGCCCGATCCGAATCGCCGGCCCGGGGCCGGCAACGCCCCGAGCCCACTCGGCGGCCCGGGACTGACGGCCTCGGACCGCCGACGGTCCGGGGCCGGTCAGCGATCCGGTCCGTCGACGGTGCAGGTCCGTCAGCGGTCCGGACCGCTCGGCGGACGGTTCCGTCGGCGGTCCGATCCGTTCGGCGGTCCAGGCAGCCGGTCAGCGGACGGTTCCGTCAGCGGATGGGCCGGTGGACGTTGTCCCGCCTGCTCGGGCCGGGCGTCGCGTCGGCGATCCACGGGCCGTCGCCCGAGGGGTCGACGATGCCCTGTTCGAGCCACTCGTAGGTGCCCGCGAGGACGCCCTTGACGACCTTGCGGTCGAGGTCGTCGGTGTTGGACCACAGGCGGCCGAAGAGTTCCTCGACACGGATGCGGGACTGGCGGCAGAACGCGTCGGCCAGCTGGTAGGCCTCGCGCCCGTGGTCGCCCTGGCTGCGCAGGAGTTCGGCGCGGACGCAGGCCGCGCTCATCGCGAACAGCTCCGCGCCGATGTCGACGACGCGGCCCAGGAAGCCCTGCTTGGTCTCCATGCGGCCCTGCCAGCGGGACATGGCGTAGAACGTGGAACGGGCGAGCTTGCGGGCGTGCCGTTCGACGTAGCGCAGATGTACGGAGAGGTCGATCTCGCGCTTGAACTCCGTGTAGGAGGTGGGGAGTTGACCAGGTCCGGCGACCAGTTTCGGGAGCCACTTGGCGTAGAAGACACCGGCGTTGGCGCCCGCCTTCGCCTTGTCGGAGAGAGACTTCTCGGGGTCGATGAGGTCGCCCGCCACCGACAGGTGGGCGTCGACGGCCTCGCGTGCGATCAGCAGGTGCATGATCTCCGTCGAGCCCTCGAAGATGCGGTTGATCCGCAGGTCGCGCAGGATCTGCTCGGCGGGCACGGCCCGCTCGCCGCGGGCCGCGAGGGAGGCGGCCGTCTCGAAGCCGCGGCCGCCGCGGATCTGGACCAGCTCGTCGGCCATGAGGCACGCCATCTCCGAGCCGTAGAGCTTGGCGAGGGCGGCCTCGATGCGGATGTCGTTGCGGTCCTCGTCGGCCATCTGGGAGGAGAGGTCGACCACGGCCTCCAGGGCGAAGGTCGTGGCGGCGATGAAACTGATCTTCGACCCGACGGCCTCGTGCAGCGCGACCGGCTTGCCCCACTGCTCGCGTACGCCGGTCCACTCGCGGGCGATCTTCAGGCACCACTTGCCGGCGCCCACGCACATGGCGGGCAGGGACAGCCGCCCGGTGTTCAGCGTGGTCAGCGCGATCTTGAGACCCGCGCCCTCGGGGCCGATGCGGTTCGCGGCCGGGACGCGCACCTGGTGGAAGCGGGTGACGCCGTTCTCCAGGCCGCGCAGGCCCATGAAGGCGTTGCGGTTCTCGACGGTGACACCCTCGGAGGCGGACTCCACGACGAAGGCGGTGATGCCGCCCTTGTGGCCCTCGGACTTCGGCACCCGGGCCATGACCACGAGGAGATCGGCGACGACCCCGTTCGTGGTCCACAGCTTCACCCCGTCGAGGACGTAGTCGTCGCCGTCCGGGACCGCGGTCGTCGCCAGCCGGGCCGGGTCCGAGCCGACGTCCGGCTCGGTCAGCAGGAAGGCGGAGATGTCGGTGCGGGCGCAGCGCGGCAGGAAGGTGTCCTTCTGCTCCTGGGTGCCGAAGAGTTTCAGCGGCTGCGGTACGCCGATCGACTGATGGGCGGAGAGCAGCGCGCCGATCGCCGGGTTCGCGGAGCCGACCAGGGCGAGGGCCTTGTTGTAGTAGACCTGGGTCAGGCCGAGGCCGCCGTACTTGGTGTCGATCTTCATGCCGAGGGCGCCGAGCTCCTTGAGCCCGTCGATCACCTCGTCCGGGATCTGCGCCTCGCGCTCGATGCGGGCCGAGTCGATCCGCGTCTCGCAGAAGTCGCGCAGTTTGGCGAGGAACTCCTCGCCGCGCTGCGCGTGCTCGTCGGTGGGCAGGGGGTGGGGGTGGATGAGGTCGAGCCGGAAGCGGCCGAGGAACAGTTCCTTGGCGAAGCTGGGCTTGCGCCAGTCCTGTTCCCGGGCCGCCTCCGCCACCTGACGTGCCTCACGCTCAGTGACGGTTGGTTTGTTGGTTGGTGCGGGCATGAGGCTCACCTCGCCGCGAATAGGGATCTTGGGGGCGTTCGTTACCGACCGGTGCTACTGGATCGTTCGTACCCGAATCCGGACGCCGCCACCAGTCCCCGTGCGCCGTTCAGATGACGTCATGCCGGAACAGGGTCCGCGGAGTTGCGCCGGGGGCCTTTCCAGGGGACGGTTCGCCCTACCCGCCTCCCGGCTCCCGGCTCCCGGCTCCCGGCTCCCGGCTCCCGGCTCCCGGCTCCCGGCTCCCGGCTCCCGGCTCCCGGCTCCCGGCTCCCGGCTCCCGGCGCGTCGCGCACCTCACGCCCGGCCCCCGGCTCCTGTCCAGCGCGACAGAAAAGCCGTCGAAGCGCTTCGACAACCTATGGACACCCACCTTCGCTGGGGCTACTGTCGAACCACCCCCACCCGCCTTCACCCACCCTTGTTCGCATGGCGCACTGTCGAAGCGCTTCACAAAACTTGGAGAGCTGGATGGTCACCCTCGCCGAGGTCGCCCAGCACGCCGGAGTCTCGGCGAGCACGGTGAGCTATGTCCTCAGCGGCAAGCGGTCCATCTCCGCGATCACCCGGCAGCGGGTCGAGCAGAGCATCCGGGAGCTCGGATACCACCCCAACGCCGGTGCCCGCGCCCTGGCCAGCAGCAGGTCGAACATCATCGCGCTGATGGTCCCGCTGCGCACGGACATGTACGTGCCGGTGATGATGGAGATCGCCATCGCGGTGGCCACCACGGCCCGCACGCACGGGTACGACGTCCTGCTGCTCACCGGCGAGGAGGGACCCGACGCCGTCCGCCGCGTCACCGGCAGCGGCCTCGCCGACGCCATGATCCTGATGGACGTCCAGCTCGACGACGAGCGGCTGCCGCTGCTGCGCGGCACCGACCAGCCGTCCGTCCTGATCGGTCTGCCCGCCGACGCCTCCGGGCTGACCTGCGTCGACCTGGACTGGAGCGCGACCGGCGCACTGTGCGTGGAGCACCTGGCGAAGCTGGGGCACCACGACCTCGCCGTCATCGGCGAGGCGCCCGCGGTCTACGAACGCCACACCGGCTTCGCCGAGCGCACCCTCGACGGACTCCGCTCCCGCGCGCGGGAGTTGGACCTGCGGGTGCTGCACCGGCCGTGCGAGGGCGGGTACGACGCGATGGCCGTGACGCTGGCCCGGATCCTCGACGAACGCCCGGGCACCACGGGCTTCGTCGTACAGAACGAATCGGCCGTCGAACCGCTGCTGGCGCTGCTGCGCCAGCAGGGCCGCGCCGTGCCGGAGGACGTCTCGGTGGTCGCGATCTGTCCGGACCAGGTCGCCGTCCAGGCCTCGGTGCGGCTGACCTCCGTCGCCATCCCCGCGCAGGAGATGGGCCGCTACGCCGTGGAGCACCTGGTCGCCAAGCTGGCAGGCCGCGGTGCCGACGAAGTGGTGCTGCTCGCGCCGGAGTTGACGGTCAGGGCGAGCTCGGGACCGGCGCCCGCCGCGTCCTGAACCCACACCCGCCCGCCGACCGCCCTGTGTCCCGCCGGGGCACCCGCCTGCCCTCGCCTCTCCCCGCACCCCCTCCCCCCAGCTTCCTCGCCACCCTCCCCCGCACTCCTCGCTGTCCGCACTCCTCCAGGAGCACAGGAGCACGCCACGTGAATCAGCCTGCCGAAAACCAGCCCAAGGCCGTGACACAGCCCCAGGTCAGCCTCGCGCAGTCCGCCCCCACCGTCGGTTCGTTCCGGGAGCGGGGCGGAGCGCTGGAGTGGAGCGGCCGCCAGGAGACCGTACGCGTCGAGCCGTGGGGGCCGGACGCCGTCCGGGTGCGCGCCCGGCTCGGCGGTCCGGTGCTGGAGGGCCTGCCGGGCGCCCTGCTCGACGAGCCGCCGGCCACCGGGAGCACCGTCAAGATCGCTGACGGGGAGGCCCGGCTGACGGTCGGCTCGCTGACGGTGGAGGTCGACGCCGAGGGCCTGGTCCGCTTCCTGCGCACCGACGACTCCACCGAGCTCCTCGCCGAGGAGCGCGCCCACTTCTGGTGGCCGGGCCCGCGTCTCTACACGGCCGTGGGCAACGGCCATCACCGCCTGGAACAGCGTTTCGCCGCCTACGACGACGAGAAGCTGTACGGCCTGGGTCAGCACCAGCACGGCCGGCTGGACCAGAAGGGCCTGGTCCTGGACCTGGTCCAGCGCAACGCCGAGGTCGGCATCCCGGTGCTCACCTCCAGCCGCGGCTACACGCTGCTGTGGAACAACCCGGCGATCGGCCGCGTGGAGCTGGCCGGCAACGGCACCCGCTGGGTGGCGGACTCCGCCCGGCAGATCGACTACTGGATCACCGCGGGCGACCCGGCCGACGCCCAGCGCCGCTACAGCGCGGTGAGCGGCCGTGCGCCGATGCTGCCCGCGTGGGCGGCCGGCTTCTGGCAGTGCAAGCTGCGCTACCGCAGCCAGGACGAACTCCTCGCCGTGGCAAGGGAGTACAAGCGGCGTGGGCTGCCCGTCTCGGCGATCGTCTGCGACTTCTTCCACTGGACGCACCTGGGCGAGTGGAAGTTCGACCCGGCGGAGTGGCCGGACCCGGCGGCCATGGTGCGCGAGCTGAGGGAGCTGGGCATCGAGCTGGTGGTGAGCGTCTGGCCGTCGGTCTCGCCGCTCTCCGAGAACCACCGGCCGATGGAGCAGCGCGGCTACCTCATCGGCACCCAGTACGGCCCGATGGCGCACGCCGACTGGCCGGACAAGGGGGTCGCCTCCACCGTCCAGGTCGCCTTCTACGACGCCACGAACCCCGAGGCCCGGGAGTTCGTCTGGTCGCGGGTGAAGGAGAACTACCTCGACCCGTACGGCATCACGGCGTTCTGGCTGGACGCCTGCGAGCCGGAACTGAAGCCGGGTTTCCCGGAGAACCTGCGCTACTGGGCGGGTCCCGGCCTGGAGGTCGGCAACAGCTACCCGGCCGAGAACTCCCGCACCTTCTACGAGGGCCTGCGGGCGTCCGGTGCCGGTGACGACGAGATCATCACCCTCAACCGCTCGGCGTGGGCGGGCAGTCAGCGCTACGGCGCCGCTCTGTGGTCCGGTGACATCGGCACCGACTTCGCGACCCTGCGCCGGCAGATCGCGGCCGGTCTCAACACCGGACTGTCGGGCATACCGTGGTGGAACACGGACATCGGCGGCTTCCACGGCGGCGACCCGGACGACCCGGCGTACCGGGAGGTGATGGTGCGCTGGTTCCAGTTCGGCGCGCTGTCCCCGCTGATGCGACTGCACGGCTTCCGCGACCCGGGCATGCCGCTGGGCCCCGACATGACCGGCGGCCCGAACGAGGTGTGGTCGTACGGCGTGGAGGCGGGCGCGATCCTGGAGAGGTACCTGCGGCTGCGCGAGCGTCTGAAGCCGTACGTGCTGTCGGTCATGCGGGAGGCCCACGAGGAGGGTCTGCCGGTGCTGCGGCCGCTGTTCCTGGAGTTCCCGCGGGACCGGGCGGCCTGGTCGGTCGACGACGCCTACCTGTTCGGCCGGGACCTGCTCGTCGCGCCGGTGCTGACCGCGGGCGCCACGGTCCGTACGGCGTACCTCCCGGAGGGGGCGGCCTGGACGGACGCGTGGACGGGTGAGACGTACCGGGGCGGTACGGCCGTGACGGTCGACGCGCCGCTGGACCGGATTCCGCTGTTCCTGCGGGACGGGGCGGACTTGCCGGTCGCGGAGTGAGCACGGTGGGGCCGGCCCCGCGGTCGCCGGGCCGGCCCCACCGCGAAGGCGGGCCGGCCCGGCCCTGCGGTCAGCTGCTGCTGACGGTCAGGTTCTCGGCGGTGAAGTCCAGGCCGCCGGCGGACGAGGTGATCTCGAAGCCGAACTGCACGTCCCCGATGGTCTCGTTGCCGAACCAGCCCTTGGTGTCCTTGATCCACTTGAGGATCGGGAGGATGCCGACGGTGCCCGAGGACGAGTTCGAGGTGCGCACGAAGGAGAAGACCTGGTTCGCGCCGTTGTCGCCCTTGTAGACGGTCCAGGTGTGGCCGCCGAGCGTCACGTTGCCCTGCGAGGTGCCGAGCGGGCCGACGGCTCCGGTCTTGTTGACCCAGAGCATGATCTCGTAGTCGTAGTCGGTGTCCCAGATGTCGTACGAGGAGTTGTACGCGCCGGACGCCGGGACGGTGACGTTGTAGCTGCTGGAGAGCGAGCCGAGCGAGGTGATCGACTTGTTGATCACCTTCTTGGCGTTGGGGTAGGCCTTGATGCCGCCGGTGTTGGGGTGGTCGGCCCAGACGCCCCAGTTGGTGCCGGAGTTGGCCCAGACGCACTGGCCGCCGGCGCCGGAGCCCCAGATGTTGTTGTAGAGCGTGTAGCCGTTCAGGCTGGTGTTGCCCCACTGGTCGCAGGAGCTCCAGACGGCGGCGGAGGCGGGGGCCGAGGCGAGGCCGACGGTGGCACCGAGCGCGAGAGCCGGGGCGAGCAGGGCCGTGGCGGCCCTGCCGAGGGTGCGTGTTGCCATGGTGTCCCTTCCATGGGTGGGGGGAGGTGCGCGGATCTACCACGTCCCCAGGGTGAGAACGCGGTCCTCTCCGGCGACGAGGTCGAGCGGCTGTGCGCCGGAGGAAGTCCTGAGTTCGATGCGGTGGGTGCGGGTCGGCCGCAGGACGGCCGTGGCGCCCTCGGGGCTCCAGACGAGGTCGATCCGCGCCCCGAACCGGGTGCGCACGCCCCGGAGTTCACCGGCCGGGTAGCCGGCCGGGAGTGCGGGCAGGAGGACCAGCCGGTCGGGGGTGGACTGCACGAGCAGCTCGATCAGCACGGCGGGCAAGGTGTGCGCGGCGTCCGCGTTGTAGACGTCGCGGGCGGGGTAGTGCGCGCTCATCAGGGAGTCGTGGAAGAAGTCGCCGTCGAGCACGGCGGTGAGCGCGTGGGCGGCCCGGCCGGGGTCCCTGAGGCGGGCCGCGACCAGGGCGTGGTGGAGGTGGCCGTGCGCCGAGTCGTTCTCCGCGCCGCGCAGGGCGAGGGCGCGGTGGGCCGCGGCGGCGAGGTCCGGGGTGTCGTAGGGGTTGATCTCGTCCAGCGGCCAGACCCCGTAGAGGTGGCTGAGGTGGCGGTGGTCGTAGGTGTCGTCGAGCCCGGGGCGGGCCCATTCGGCGAGGGCTCCGTCGGCGTTGGTCCGGTGCGGGGGCAGCCGGTCGGCGAGGGCCCGCCAGCGGTCGGCGTGCTCGGGGTGGTAGGCGGCCGCCGTCAGCAGGGCGTGCCGGGCGGCGGAGAGGTCCATGGCCGCGTTCAGGGCACCCCAGCTCGCGCCCGTCGGCCGGTTCTCGGGCGAGTAGGAGGGGACGACGACGAGCTCGCCGTCGTCGTCGGTGCGGGTGAGGAAGTCCTCGTAGAACAGGGCGACCTCGGCGAGCGCGGCGGCGGTGCGCGGGTCGCGTGCGCCGCGGGTCTCGTCGTGGTCGACGAGCGGTTTGAGCAGCCAGTCGGCGCCGGCGGTCCACAGGTGGAGGGGGTATTCGCGGCTGAAGTGGTACGTCAGTCCGGATTCGCCGTCGGTGTGGGCGGGGGCGACGACACCCCGGGCGCCGAAGATCGTTCGGGCGTTGGTCCGCCAGTCCGGCAGCTGGCGGTTGACCAGGGCCGCGTGGGCCTCGGTGACCTCGGGCAGCGCGGCGGGGACGGCGGACGCGGTCTGGAGGTTGAGGTTGGCGTCGGTGGTGAAGCCGCCGGACCACGCGGTGTCCCAGTCGCCGGTCCACAGGCCGGTGAGGCGGGGCGGGCACAGTCCGGAGGCGGACAGCAGGTGATAGCGGCCGGCCGCGAAGAGTCGCTCCAGCAGGGCCGGGCCGCGTGGCCGCCCGAGCAGTGCGGAACCGGGCAGGGCGCGCTCGGCCGGGTCGGCGCGCAGGTCGAGGGTGACCCGGCTGTAGGCGGTGCGGTGCAGGGCGAGATGGCGGTCGAGGAGGTGCGCGTACGTCCGGCCGGCGAGCAGGGCGCGCAGGGCCCGGGCGTCCTCGGTGACGTCGGGTTCGCCGATGTGCCGCCACACCCGGGTCAGGAGCAGCACCGAGGCGGCGCCCTCGGCCCGGACGCCGGGCGGGACGAGGGTCGTGCGGCCGCCCTCGACCGCCACCAGGGTCACGCCGGTGTACCCGCGGTCGCTGCCGGGGTAGCGGGCGCGCAGAGTGAGCAGGGCGCCCTCAGGGGTGCGCAGCGCGCCGTGGCCGACGGCCAGACCGTGGGGTGCGCCCGGGAGGCGGTGGTCCAGGACGATGTCCTGGGTGAGGTCCGGGGCGGTGACGTACTGGACGATCACGTCGTCCGCGCGGGAGACGAAGACACGGCTGGTGCGGTCCCCGCGGTGGGCGGTCACCTCGCCGGTGGTGAAGTCGACGCTCCGGCGGACGGGGGTCCGTGCGCTCGCGGCGGAGTCGGGAACCCGGGGGGCGGCGGGGCCGCGCAGCTCGGTCCGGAAGGCGGGGTGGAAGGGCTGCACCCATTGCAGCGGCCGTCCGTCCGTGAGCTGCTCGGCGGCCGTCAGGTCGCCGGCCAGCAGCCGGTCCTGCACCGCGGACAGTGCGGCGGCCAGCCGCGGGGGCCGGGCGTGTTCGCCGCCGTTGGGGCGGACGAGGGTGTGATGGGTGACGATGACCCGGTCGATGTCCGGATCGCCGAACACGAGGGCGCCGTGGTGGCCGTTGCCGCTCAGGAAGGCGTCCTCCCAGCGGGCGGCCGGGACCGGTTCCCAGGTGCCGTGGACAGGACCTGACGTCATGGCCTCAGCACCGCCACGCCGTAGCGCCCGAGGGTGATCCGGTCCGTGACCGAGGTCCGGGTCAACAGGTCCTCGTGGGTACCCGGGACGGCGAAGGCGACCGGCTCGCGCCCGTGGTTGAGCAGGAACAGCAGTTCGCCGCGGCGCACGGCCTCGACCCCGGCGGGCAGTGCGTCCAGCACCGGCCGGACACCCGCGTCGGCGGCGATCCCGGTGAGCAGGGCGCGCAGCGCCGCCGGCTCCGGGAGCGTCGAGACGTACCAGGCGCGGCCCCTGCGCAGGACGGCGGGCAGTCCGTCGAGCTCGCCGCCCTTGTACGGGACCGTCTCGGTCACGTCGTCGGCCGCCTCGATCTCCTCCGACCACAGCGTGCCGCGAAAGCCGTCGCACTCGACGCTCTCCCCCGCGTCCAGCGGCCACCACTCGTGCAACGTGCGGATGCCGAACAGCTCGCGCAGCCGGGCGTCCATGCCGCCGGGGCGCACCCGGTCGTCCTCGTCGGCGACCCCGGTCAGGAATCCCGAGACGAGGGTGCCGCCGCCGCGGACGTACCCGAGGAGGTTCTCGATCGCCGCGTCGGTGAGGAGGTAGAGCTGCGGGACGACGACCAGCCGGAAGCCGGTCAGGTCGCGCTCGGGGTGGGCGAAGTCGGTGGTGACGTTCGCCTCCCAGAGGGCTCGGTGCCAGGCGCCGAGGACGGCCGCCGGGTCGACCTCGGTGGAGGGGCGGCCCTCCTGGACGCCCGCCCACCAGGCGTGCCAGTCGTGCAGGACCGCCACGTCAGAGGTCCGGTGGCGGCCCGCCACCGCGTCGCCGATCCGGGCGAGTTCGGCGCCGAGCCGCTTGATCTCCTGGTACGTGCGTCCCTGTTCGCCCGCGTGGCCGACCATCCCGGAGTGGAACTTCTCCGCGCCCTGGCGGGACTGACGCCACTGGAAGTAGCAGACGGCGTCCGCGCCGCGGGCCACGGCCTGCAGGGACCACAGCCGGTTGAGGCCGCGCGGCTTGGGGTGGTTCACCCCGCGCCAGTTGACCGGGCCAGCCGCCTGCTCCATCAGCATCCAGGGGCCGCGGGCCTGGGACCGGGTCAGGTCCTGGACCAGGGCGCCGTGCTGGGCGCCGAGGGGGTCGCGCGGATCGGGGTAGAGGTCGACGGAGACGACGTCCTCCTCCTCGGCCCAGCGCCAGGCGTCCTGGCCGATCCACAGCGGCATGAAGTTGGTGGTGACGGGGATGTGCGGGCTGTGGCGGGCGACGATGTCGCGTTCCGCGGCGTAGCACTCCAGCAGCATGTCGGAGGTGAAGCGGCGGAAGTCGAGCACCTGGGCAGGGTTCTTCAGGTAGTGGGTGCGGCGCGCGGGCAGGACGCCGTCCCAGCTGTCGTAGGCCTGGCCCCAGAAGGCCGTACCCCAGGCGGTGTTGAGAGCGTCCAGGGTGCCGTACCGCGTGCGCAGCCAACGGCGGAAGGCGGCGGCGGCCTCGTCGCCGTGGTCGACGGTGCAGTACTCGTTGTTGATGTGCCACATCGTGAGGGCGGGATGGCCGGCGTAGCGGGCGGCCAGGGCCTCGGTGATGGCGGCGGCGTAGTGGCGGTAGGTGGCGCTGGAGTGCGAGAAGTGCTGTCGGCCGCCCCAGCGTTCGACGTGGCCGTCGGCGTCGCGGGGCAGGGTCTGCGGGTACAGCCGGCCCAGCCAGGGCGGGGGCGAGGAGGTGGGGGTGGCGAGGACGACCCCGATACCGGCCTCGTGCATCAGGTCCATCAGCCGGTCCAGCCAGCCGAACTCGCGTGCCCCGGGCTCGGGTTCGAGTTTCGCCCAGGAGAAGACGCCGAGGGTGACGGAGTTGACGCCCGCGTCCTTCATGAGCCGGACGTCCTGCGGCCAGGTCTCCTCGGGCCACTGCTCGGGGTTGTAGTCGCCGCCGAAGAGGATGCGGCCGCGGGTGGCGTCGTCGAGCCGCGGCATCACACCGGCTCCCCGTACTGGGACGTGGGCACGACCTACCTCGCTCTGCGGGAAGAGAAGGGAAGAGAAGGGAAGAGAAGGGAACGGAAGGAAAGGGGACACACCCGGACGTCAGCCCTTCACCGCGCCGGTCAGCATGCCCTTCTTGAAGTGCTTCTGGACGAACGGCGACAGCACGGCGACCGGCAGCAGGGCCATCACCATGACCGCCATCTGCACGGCCAGCCCGGACAGTTCACCGGTCTTGATGGCCTGTCCCAGGCCGACCGGTGCCTCCTGCTTCTGCACGAGCTGGATCATGACGTTCTGGAGCGGCATCATGTCCTGGTCGTTGAGGTACAGGGAGGCGTTGAACCAGGCGCTCCAGTAGCCCACGGCGTAGAAGAGCGTGATCACCGCGAGGACCGCGCGCGAGAGCGGCATCACGATCTGCCAGAGGATGCGGAAGTCGCCGGCGCCGTCGATGCGCGCGCTGTCGACGAGCTCCTGCGAGATGCCCATGAAGAAGCCGCGCAGCACCAGGATGTTGAAGACGCTGATCGCGCTCGGCAGGATCAGCGCGAGATAGGTGTCGGTCAGGCCGAGCGACTGCACCAGCAGGTAGGTCGGGATGAGGCCGGCGCTGAAGAACATCGTCGCCAGCAGGACCAGCAGGATCCAGCGGTGGCCGAGCGAGCCGGTGCGGGACAGGCCGTAGGCGCACAGCACGGACACGGCCATCGAGAAGAGCGTGCCGACGAGGGTGATCAGGACGCTGATCACCGCGGCGCGGGTCACCTGGCCGCCGCTGAGCAGCTCCCGGTAGGCGACGAAGGTGATGCCCCGGGGCACCATCACCAGACCGCCCGCCTCATCGATGGTCCTGCGCGAGGAGAGGCTGGTGACGAGGACGATCCACAGCGGGAAGAGGACCCCCAGGCAGGCGAACGCCAGGACGAGGCCCTTGCCGGCGACGCCGGCCGGGCCGGGCGGCTCCTCCCAGGACGGCCGTGGCGGGGCGGCCCACCGGCCGGGTCCGTCACCGGGTCCGCGCCCTGTCCGCCGCCCTTGCCGTCCTTGCCGCCCTGGTCCGTGTCCGGGTTCGCGCCCTGGTGTGTCGATCACGGCGGTCACTTCTTGTACACCCCCTGCTCGCCCATGAGATGGGCCACCTTGTTCGCGGCGAGGACCAGCCCCAGGCTGACGACGCCCTTGACGAGTCCGGCGGCGGCCGCGTAGCCGAAGTCCTGGTTGCGCACGCCGTTCCACCACACGAAGGTGTCGAGGACCTCCGACGCCCCCGGTCCCACCGCGTCGCGTTGCAGCAGGATCTGTTCGAAGCCGACGGTCAGCGCGTCGCCGACGCGCAGGACCAGCAGCAGGGCGATCACCGGGCGCAGCGCGGGCAGGGTGACGTGCCACATGCGGCGCCGGCGGCCGGCGCCGTCCATCGCGGCGGCCTCGTACAGATCGGGGCTCACCGAGGCCAGGGCGGCGAGGAAGACGATGATCCCCCAGCCGGCGTCCTTCCACACGCTCTGCGCGGTGATCAGGAACTTGAAGGTCTCCGGGTCGGTCATGATGTCGAGCCCGTCGTACCCGTGTTGGCGCAGTAGTTGCGAGAGCAGCCCGGCGCCACCGAGGAGCTGCTGGAAGACGGCGACGACCAGGACCCAGGAGAAGAAGTGCGGCAGGTAGAGGATCGCCTGCGAGATCGCCCGCACCCGGGGCCTGACCACGCTGTTGATGAGGAGGGCCAGCGCGATCGGGATCGGGAAGTACAGCACGAGCTGGATGAGGAACAGCACCAGCGTGTTCGTCACGGCGTCCCAGAAGGCCGAGTCCTCGAAGATCCGCTGGAAGTTCTCCAGGCCCACCCAGGGGCTGTGCAGCATGGAGACGACGCCGTTGTCGCTGACGTAGGGGTCGTACTCCTGGAAGGCGACGACGTTGCCGAGGATCGGTATGTAGTTGAAGAGCAGGACCAGGACGACGGCCGGCAGGGTCATCAGGAGCAGCACGCGGTCGCGTCCGAACCTGAGCCGCAGGCTCAGCCTTCCGGGGGGCCGTCGCTCGCCGGATCCGGTGGCTTCGCCGGACGCCACCGGAGTCCTTCCCGTCGTGTCGGCCTCGGCGCTGTCGCGAGGCACCGTGCTGTGGGACACGGCCGTTCTCCTTACCTCGCCGCCGGTCAGCTCGCCGCCGAGCCGTTGTCGTCGAGCAGCTTCCGATACCAGTCGCGGAGTTGGTCGCCGCCCTTCTTCTTCCAGTCGGAGACGGCCTGCTGCATGTCGCCGACCTTCTTGCGGCCGCGGACGATGTCGTCCTCCAGCTGCTCGAAGTCGTTGGCGAGGTTGGTGTAACGGGCGGGCTCGGTGATCTGCATGCCGTAGAAGGCCGACTTCTTGGTGAAGGCGCCCATCCGCTGCTGCCACTCGACCTGGCCCTTGGCGACGTCGGGGAGGTCGGGGTGGGCGACGGTCGCGGCGGGGCTGGCGATCATGACGAAGGCGTTCAGGACGTCGACGTTGCCCTGCTCGGTCTTGACCGGGACGCCGTCCTTGACCGTGTAGTGGGTGCCCTCGACGCCGTAGTTGGTGAGCATGAACTCCTTGGTGCCGTACGGCGCCGCGGTGACGTTGGCGACGGCCAGCACGTCCCGGACGACCGACTCGGAGGCCTTCTTGTTGACGAAGGCGAAGATCCCTGCCGGGTTCTTGGCCCACAGGGTGGGGTCGCCGCCGTCGTGGCCGAAGATGTCCATGCCCCAGATCCGGAAGTCCGGGTTCTGGGTGGCCTGGGCAGCGGCCTGGCCGTACCACTGCGAGATGTCCTGGTTGTAGATGAGGAACTCGCCGGCCACGAACTTGGGGGCCGGGTCGGTCGCCTGGCTCTTGCCCAGCTTGGCGTCGGGGTGGACGAGTCCGTCGGCGAACAGCTTGCGGGTCCATTCCAGCGCCTCGAGGTACTCCTGGGTCTCGACGCGGTTGACCAGCTTGCCGTCGACGAGGTTCCAGCCGAGCGACTTCTCGTCGCCGGAGAGGACGCCGTACATGTTGAAGGCGGTCCACTTCATGTCCAGGCAGGCCCAGCGCTTGGCCCTGGCGTTGGTGATCTCCTTGGCCAGCGCGTGGAACTCGTCGGCGGAGGTGGGGACTTGATACCCCTCCTGGTCGAAGACGTCCTTGCGGTAGAAGGGCACGATGCTGGTGACGTACGAGGACGGCATCGGCAGGCCGCGCAGCTTGCCGCCGAAGAGGGAGCGCTGCCAGGCGTCGGTCGGGATCGCCGCGAGGTTCGGGTACTCCTTGACGGCGTCCCCGGACAGGTACGGACCCAGGTCGGCGAACTTGGCGATGATGGCGCTGGGTATCTTGCCCGTCATGTTCCAGCCGGGGACGACCACCACGTCCGGCACGTCGCTGGAGGCGAGCACCGCGCCCAGCTTCTGGTCGTAGGTGTTGCCGTCCTGGTTCTGCCAGACGACGTCGACGCCGATGAGGTCGTTCATCGCCGTGTAGTAGGCGTTGTCCGCCTTCGGCGGGGAGCCCCAGAACGGCGACATCACGGAGACCTTGCCGCCCGTGCCCAGTTTCTTCGGCACCGAGGTCTTGAGGGTGGCGAGGTCGAGCTCAGCGGTGAAGCCGACCGCTGAACCGTTCCTGGCGGCGATGTCGGGGGTCACCACGGTGCCGGCGACGTAGGCGGGCAGCAGCTTCTTGGCGTCCTTGCCCGAGGTGGTGCCGTCGCGCGAGCCGCTGTCCGATCCGCCGCAGGCGGCGAGCAGCGGCATCCCTCCCGTGACCGCGGCGGTGGCGACCGCCGTGGCGGCGAGGAAGCTTCTCCGGCTCGGGGCGGAGGGAGCGGCGGGAGCGGAAGCGGCGTTCGGCGTCATTGCGTCAACCCTTCATGGCGCACCAGGACACCCGGCGGTGGCCGTCGGCTGCGGTGTCTCGAGTGGAACTGGCTGAGCCGAAGCGGGTTCTCCGACCGATGCCCTGCCGATGCCGACCGGTCCCGGCGGGTGTCCGTCGACGCCCGGCAGGTGTCGGTCGACGCCCGGCAGGTGTCGGTCGACGCCCGGCGGTGTCGGTCGACGCCCGGCGGTGTCGGTCGACGCCCGGCGGTGATGCCCGGAACGCGCACCTCCCGGCGGCACTCTCAGTCGAAGCGCTTCGATGTTGCTGCGAGATTAGGTGAAGGGCAGGAGGCGCACAAGGGTCGATCCCAAGATTCCTCCGAGGCGTTCCAGGCGCGCACCCGTTCATATGCTGCTTGCCATCTCAGCCACGCACCGGACTTGTTGCCCCGCGGTGTCTTGACACCCACCGCGAGTCGAATGAGCATCGAAGCGCTTCGAAAGCATCGTGTCGCTCCAGGGCAAGGGGAACCCCACGTGACCGCACAAACGCCGCCCGTACCGCCCTTCCGCGATCCGCGGCTGCCGTTCGCGAAGCGCGTCGACGACCTGCTGGGGCGGCTCACCCTCGACGAGAAGGTCTCCTTCCTGCACCAGTACGCCCCGGCCGTGGAGCGTCTGGGCGTCGCCGCGTTCCGCACCGGCCAGGAGGCCCTGCACGGCGTGGCGTGGATGGGCCCGGCGACGGTGTTCCCGCAGGCGGTCGGCCTCGGCGCGACCTGGAACCCCGAGCTCGTCCGGCGGGTGGGCGAGGCGGTGTCCAAGGAAGCCCGCGCGATGCGCTCCCGCGACGACCGCGTGGGCCTGAACGTCTGGTCCCCGACCGTGAACCTGCTGCGCCACCCCCTGTGGGGCCGCAACGAGGAGGGCTACGCGGAGGACCCGAAGCTGACCTCGGCCATCGCCACCGCGTACACCCGCGGACTGCGCGGCGATCATCCGACGTACTGGCGCACCGCGCCCGTCCTCAAGCACTGGCTGGCCCACAACAACGAGACCGCCCGTGACACCTCGTCGAGCTCCGTGCCCCCGCGCGTGCTGCACGAGTACGACCTGCGCGCCTTCCGCGAGACGGTCGAGGCGGGCGCGGTGGCCGGGGTGATGCCCGCCTACAACCTGGTCAACGGCCGCCCGAACCACGTCTCGCCGCACCTGCGCGAGCACCTGCGCACCTGGACCGACGAGGACCTCCTGGTCTGCTCGGACGCGGGCGCCCCCTCCAACCTGGTCGACTCCGAGCACTACTTCGACACCCACGAGGAAGCCACCGCGGCCGCGGTACTCGCCGGCGTCGACAGCTTCACCGACCACGGCACCGACGCGTCGACGATCACCGCGCGGATCGAAGGGGCCCTGGAGCGGGGCCTGCTGACCGAGGCGGACCTCGACTCCGCCGTCCGCCGCCAGCTCTCCGTCCGCTTCCGCCTCGGCGAGTTCGACCCGCACGACGACCCGCACACGGGCACCGACGACTTCGACACCCCCGCCCACCGCGCGCTCGCCCAGGAGGCCGCCGAGCAGGCGGTCGTGCTGCTCAGGAACGACGGTCTGCTGCCCCTCGCCCCCGACACCCGTCTCGCGGTGGTCGGTCTGCTCGCCGACGAGTGCAAGCTCGACTGGTACAGCGGCACGCTCCTGCACCGCTCCACTCCCCTGGAGGCCCTGTACGAGCGGTTCGGCGCCGAGCGCGTCGAGTTCGCCGAGGGCGTGGACCGGGTGCTGCTGAAGACCTCCGCGGGGACGTTCCTGCACGTCCCGGCCGCCGACGGCACCGCCGACGACGAGGTGCGCGGCGCCGACGGCGCCCTGGACCCGGCCCTGCTCACCGGCCGCACCGACCTGCCCGCGCTCACCACCGGCACCACCGGCACGGAACTGGCGCTGGTCGACTGGGGCGACGGCGTCCTCACCCTGCGCGCCCCCGACGGCCGCTGTCTCTCGGTCGCCGACGACGGCTTCGTCCGCGCCTCCGCCGACCAGCCCGGCGGCTGGGTGGTCCAGGAGACGTTCCGTCTCGAACCCCATGGGAACGGCCACCTCCTGAAGCACATCGGGACCGGTCGCCATGTGCGTGTCGCCGCCGACGGCGTGAAGGTTGCCGACCGGGATCCGGAGATCTTCGAACTCGTGGTGGCCGAGCGCGGCGAGCACGCGGTGGCCCGCGCCGCCGCCCGGGCCGACGTCGTCCTGGTGGTGGCGGGCAACGACCCGCACATCAACGGCCGCGAGACCGAGGACCGTACGACCCTGCGTCTGCCCGCCCATCAGGAGCGGCTGCTGCGGGCCGCCCGGACCGCCAACCCGCGCACGGTGCTGGCCCTGGTCTCGGCGTATCCCTACGCCGTCCGGCCCGGCGGGCTGTCCGCCGTGCTGTGGACCGCGCACGGCGGCCAGGCCGCCGGCACCGCCCTGGCCCGGGTGCTGGCGGGTGACGTCTCCCCCGCGGGCCGGCTGCCGCAGACCTGGTACGCCGACGACTCCGACCTGCCCGGCCTGCTCGACTACGACGTGATCGGCTCCCGCCAGACGTACCTGTACTTCGAGGGCACCCCGCTGTTCCCCTTCGGGCACGGCCTGTCGTACGCGTCCTTCGCGTACGCCGGCCTGTCGGCCGCCGTCACCGACGGACCGGACGGCACCGTCCGCGTCTCCTTCACGGTCACCAACACCGGTGACGTCACCGCCGACGAGGTCCCCCAGCTCTACCTCCGGGCCGTGGACCCCTCGGTGGTCCGACCGCGCCGCGAACTGGCGGCCCACCGCCGGATCACCCTGGCCCCCGGGGCGACGGCTGGGCTGACCTTCGACGTCCCGTCCGCCGCCTTCGGGTTCTGGGACGTGGCCCAGGGCCGGTGGCGCCGGGAACCCGGCCCGTACGAACTGCTGGTCGGCACCTCCAGCCAGGACGTACGGCTGCGGACGACCGTGACCCTCGACGGCGAACCCGCCGCGCCACGGGCCGTGCGCGAACGCGGCCTGGACGCGGCTGACTTCGACGAGCAGAGCGGCATCGCGATCGTCGACCGGACCAAGGTGTCCGGCGACGCGGTGACGCCCGGTCCGGCCGGGACCGGCGAACTGGTCTACCGCGGCTGCGACTTCGGCAGTGGCGTGACGGAGGTGACGGTGACCGTGGCGGGCGGCGGCACGGTCGAGGTGTCCCTCGGTGCCACCGCGCCCCTCGCCGTCCTCACGGTGCGCACCCCCACGTCCGGCCCGTACGACTACACCGCCCTCGGCGCCGCGATCGCCGCCGAGGGCGTGCACGACCTGCACCTCAGGCTGCGCGGCCCGGTGCGGCTCGCGCGGGTCGGCTTCTCCGACTGAGGGTCCGGACGAGGCCGGCACGGAGAAGGGGCCCCGGGGCCCGGGGGTGGGGGCCCGGGGCCCAGGGCGGGGGGGGGGGGGGGTGAAAGAAGGCGGG
>NZ_JBHWCC010000092.1:0-22676 GCF_042735715.1 Streptomyces sp. NPDC059582 | reverse complement strand
GCGCCCGCCCCCCGACCCCCGGGGGCGGGCCCCGCCCGGGCGGGGGCCCCGCGCGAGCGGGCGGGCGTGGCGCCGGATCAGGCGAGCTTCGCCGACAGGGTGATGGTGGTTCCGGTGAGGGCCTGGCTGACGGGGCAGTTCTTCTTGGCGTCCTCGGCGGCGGCGACGAACGCGTCGTTGTCGAGGCCGGGGACGGTGCCCTCGACGGTGAGGTGGATGCCGGTGATGCCCTCACCCGGCTGGAAGGTGACGTCGGCCGAGGTGACGAGCTTGGTGGGCGGGGTGCCGGCGCCGGCCAGGCCGTGCGACAGCGCCATGGAGAAGCAGCTGGAGTGGGCGGCGGCGATCAGCTCCTCGGGGCTGGTCTTGCCGTTGGCCTGCTCGGCGCGCGACGGCCACGACACCGGCTGCTGGCCGATGCCGGAGGAGTCGAAGGTGACGACGCCGTTGCCCTCGAGCAGGTTGCCTTCCCAGACGGTGTGTGCGGAGCGCGTGGTTGCCACGGTTCTTCCTTTCGGGTGGGTTCCCGGGTACGGGATGCCTGCGCACCATCCGATCACATTCCGGCTCAGCGCACCCGGAACACGGGTCCGCGCGCGGTGAACGGCAGCCGGGCCCCCTGCGGGATCAGATAGGCGTGCTCGCGCCGCACCCGCAGGACGTCGCACCAGCCGTCGGTGATGACGAGGACGGGTGCGCCGGGCGGGAAGTCGTCCGCCCGGAGCAACAGGTCGATCCCGGGCTGCAGGACCGTGCCGCCACGCCCGTGCACGCGTACCCGCCCGGCGATCTCGGTGACCGGGAGATAGCCGGCGTCGTGCGGGGCGGCGTCGCAGAAGACGACGCGTGCCGCCGGTACGTCACGGGCCTCGGCGTAGGAGGCGATCGCGCCCAGGGCCTTGCCGAGCACGACCCGGTCCATGGAGCCGGAGGTGTCGAGGACGACACCGAAGGTGCAGCGGGCGATCTCCTCGGGCGGGAAGTGGCGCCCGGCGCGCGCGATGTCGGGGGTGGCCCACTGGCGGCGCGAGGGGCGGGCGTAGGAGCGCACGGGTTCGGGGCGGGGTACGAACTCGTCGAACCAGCGGGCCAGTCGGGCGTCCCAGGGCAGCGGGGGGTGGCTGAGGGCGCGGATCTCCTCGACGAGGCCGCCGGGCAGGAAGCCGCGCTCCTGCCGCTGGTGGAGGTCCAGGCCGTGGGCGAGGCCGCGGCGGTAGAACGCGTCGAGGTCGACGTACTCGCGGGGTGCGCCGAGCGGGCCACCGAGCAGGTCGCCGACGCCCTTGCCGCGCAGGGTGGCCAGACGGCGCATCCGGCGCAGGTCGCCGGCGATACGGTCGTAGACCTCCTCGGCGGACAGGCCGGCGAGGTCGGGGTCGTACAACAGCCCCTCGGGCATGGTGCCCACGTGCATGTCGCACAGCCAGCCGTTGACGACGTAGTCGCAGGCGACGTTGAAGAGGTACGGGTCGCGGGTGCCGCAGCGGTCGCCGTGGCGCAGGGCGGCGTGCAGCATCTCGTGGGCGAGGACGAACCGCCACTCCTCGTCGCCGAGGTGGCGCAGGGGGTTGACGTAGATCTCGCCGGCCTCGGCGTCGACGGCGGCGATCGCGATGCCGTGGGCGCGGGCGAGTTCGGCGTCGGCGACCAGCTTGATGCCGGCCGCGATGCCGCCGAGCAGCGGGTAGGAGGAGACGAACCAGCTCAGCGCCTGTTCCCAGGGCCGCAGTCGGGTGGGGCCGCCGTCCATGGAGTCCCGGCGGCCGCCGGCCAGGTCCATCGCGGTGGCCATGGTGCGGGTGAGGGCGTGCGCGAAGGTGAGCTGCCAGTCGGTGGGCTGCGTCCGGTCGGTCCAGGGCACGAGCAGCTGGTCGGGTTCGCCGCCGGCGGTGCCGCAGTGCTCGTAGGCGGGCGGGACGCCGTCGCGGCGCCAGCGGGCGGCGAGCTGTTCCTCGTCACCGCCCGGGTACGACAGCGGCAGGTGGTCCGGGGCGCGGCCGACGGGGAAGGTCTGCAGGAAGCGGTTGACGACCGTGCAGCGGGCCGCGAGGAGCGGGCGGTCGGGCTGTTCGCGTTCGCCCTTCTCGGCGGGTACGTGTCCGAAGCCGAGGTGGATGAGGCCGTGGGCGATGGCCCAGGCCCACTCGGCGGGCTCGGCGCGGCGGGTGGGGTGCAGATGGAGGCGGCCGCTGGAGGAGACGCGGACGAGGCCGTCGCGGGGAGCGACGGAGCAGTCCTCCTCGCGGCACGTCGTGGCCGCCAGCGCCGCCAGTGCCGGGTTGGCCCGCACGAGCTGGACGCCCTTGGCGCACTCCTCGGCCGCCGGATCCGGCTTCTTCGCGCGTGGCGGGCGCCTCATCGCCGCGCCTCGACCAGCCGGGGCATGTCGCGGGCGGCCTCGATGAGGAACCAGCCGGGCAGGACGGGGTTGCCGTCGGTGTCGGGGGCGATGACGCTCTGCGCGACCTCGACGGAGATCTCGGCGAGCCGCACCAGCAGCGACTTGGCGGTGTACGCGGTCTGGCGGCCGTTGGCCGACAGGTGCTCCTTGCTCGCGGGCAGGTCCTTGACGAGTCGGCCGCGGAAGGACTCGGCGAGGTAGTAGAGCAGGTCGCGGTCCTCCGGGCGGTTCGGCCAGCCGGCGTCGCCCCTGAGGATCGCCTCGATGCCGAACCGGCTCCGGACGATCTTGACGTAGCCGCAGAAGGCGACGGCGTGCGCCGGAGTGAGGGTGCCGTGCGCGACGACCTTCAGGGTGTCCTCGTCGAGGTCACGGCCGAAGGAGTGCAGCGCGTCGGAGAGCATGTGCCAGGAGCGGGGGGTGGAGAACGGCTCCTCGGTCTTGGGCGGCTTGGACCACAGGTGGTCGGGCCGGTCGGTGAGGTGGTCGAGGATCCAGGGGTGGATGCCGTGGGCGGCGGCCCAGCCGAGCCAGTCCTTGGCGGAGGCCTCCAGGTGCACGTGGGCGAGGCGGTTGACGAGCGCGGAGGCGATCGGACGGGCGAGGGCGTTGTCGGTGGCCCGGTTCCCGGCACCGATGACGATCGAGCCCTCGGGCAGTTCGTAGCTGCCGATGCGGCGGTCCAGGATCAGCGAGTAGAACGCCTTCTGCACGTCCGGCGTCGCCGCGTTCAGCTCGTCCAGGAACAGGCAGTACGGCTCGTCGCGCGCGATCGTCTCCGGTGGACAGAACACCGAGCGCCCGTCCCGGATCTGCGGCACCCCGATGAGGTCCTCCGGCGCCAGCTGGGTGCCGAGCAGGCTCACGCACTCCAGGCCCAGCGACTCGGCGAACTCCCGGACGAGGGAGGACTTTCCGATGCCGGGGGCACCCCAGACGAAGACGGGCCGCACGGTGGCGAGGCCGAGCAGCAGTTCCGGGATGCGGGCGGGCGTGACGGTGACGGCTGCCTGCAAAGCAAGCACTCCTTGCGGGGGTCGGGGCAAGCGCGCCGATGTGCGCGGCCTGATGCGGACAGTGTGTGCGTACGCATCCGCCGGCGCAGCCGAATATTCAGGCGGCGCGCTCCTCCCGCTCCGTCTCCAACGGCACTTGTGGGCCGTCCAGCTCGCACAGCCAGCGGCGCAGGACCTGGTGGAGGTGTTCGGCGCCGACGAGTTGCGCGCCGTGCTCGACCGGCGTGGAGAAGGCGAGCGGGAACATCAGGAAGGGGGTGCCCTGGGCGCCGCCGAGACCGCCGTGCGAGCCGATCTGTTCCTCGAACGCGAGGACCTCGCCGTCGGCGGGTTCGTGGAAGGAGTTGACCATGATGTCGGCGGTGTGCGGGAAGGAGTGGGTGCGCCTGACGGCGTCGGCGGCGCCCGGTCCGAACGCGGCGAGCGGGCCGGGGTCCTCGTCGAGCCGGTCCAGGGGGATCTCGGCGCCGCGCGCGCCGAGCACGAGCCCGCCGTGTTCCTCGCTGCGGACGAGGAGGAAACCGATGCCGGGATGGTTGGCGAGGGTCGGCAGCAGCGCGGGGTGACGGGTGTCGATCTCCTCCCTGGTCATGCGGTGCGGCACGTCGGGGAAGGAGACCAGGCCGAGGTTGCCGGAGGCCAGCACGATCGGCTCCGAGCGGCGGTCGGTGGGGCGGTGCCGTTCGCCGCTCTCCTCGACGGGCCGGCGCAGTGCGGCACGGACGGCGGCGCGCGCCTCGGCACCGCTGCGGGTGTGTTCGGCGCGGCGCGGTACGGGCAGTCCGCAGCCGGCCCGTACCAGGTCGCCGAGGGTGAGGCCGTAGCGGGAGCGGAAGGTCTCGCCCGGGCTCTGCCCGTGGTCGGACAGCACCACGATCCGGTACGGCCGCGGGGCGTGCTCGGCGACCTTGCCGATCAGCGCGAGGGAGCGGTCCAGGCGCCGGAGGACCTGCTCGGCGTCCCGGCTGCGCGGTCCGGAGTGGTGGGCGACCTCGTCGTAGGCGACCAGGTCGGCGTAGACGGCGGCGCGGCCGACGAGCATGTCGCCCATCACCGCGGCGACGACGACGTCCCGTTCGACGACGGTCGCGAAGGCGCGGACGAACGGGTAGAGACCGCCGCGCTTGACGCGCGGGCGCTGTCTGCGCGCGCGGGCCCGGGTCGACTGGAGTATCTCGCGGCCGACCTCGGCGACGAAGGACAGGGCGGTGCGCACGGCGTTGGCGGGGTCGGAGAAGTAGGCGAAGTAGCCCGCCCTGGACCGGTTGCGGCGGCCGCGGCGGGCGGCGCTGGACAGGACGAGGGCCTGTTCCTCGGCACCGCCGCCGAAGAGGTTGCCGCGGCTGGCGCCGTCCAGGGTGAGCAGGCCGCCGTCGCCGGTGCGCTCGACGGCGCGCCGCTGGAGTTCGGCGGCGCTGGACGGCCGGTTGCAGACCATCACCTCGCGGCTGTCCTTCTCGTACCAGCGGAAGGCGGGCACGTCGAAGTTGCTGGCGTGCAGGATGCCGAGCTGGCTGGCGCCGGTCTGGCTGGACCAGTCGGTGCGCCAGGACGTCAGCCGGTGCGTGGTCCCGGCCGAGGTGGCGTCGGGCCCGGCGCCCAGCCAGGCGGCGACGGTGGGCATCAGGCCCTTGCCGACGGCGTCCACGAGCACGTCGTGGCCGACGCCGTCGAACTGGAGGAAGACGGTGCCGGGGACGGCCGGGCACGGCGGGCGTCCTCTGCTGCGGCGGGCGGCGAGGCGGTGGAGCCGGCTGCGGTAGGCGTCGTCGTCGCGTACGGCCAGGGCGGCGCCGGTGGCGGAGGCGACGGCGGACATCACGGCGGCGACGATGACGGCGGTCTCCGGGGCCGCCTCGCTGCTGCCGGAGGGGTTCAGGCGCAGCGCGAGCAGCAGGAGCGAGCCGTTGAGGAAGAAGACCAGCAGGCCCAGGACGAGCGCGGGGACCAGCAGCAGGAGCCGTACGAGAAGGGGCCACACGACGGCCGACAGGACACCGAAGGCGCCGGCGCCGAGCGCGGCGGTGACGCCTATGCGGGTGGCGCTGTCACCGTCGGCGGACTGGAGCTGGAAGTCCGGCAGGACGCCCGCGAGGACGAGCAGGGTGACCGTGGAGACGGCCCACACCGCGATGCTCCGCCCGGCCTGACCGACGATCCGCCCCCACCGCACGCCCCGCACACCTCACGTCCCGGTCCCACGCCGGCCGCGGGCCCTCACCCTCCCAGCGTGTCACAGCCGCGGGTCCGGGCCGGTCGCGGTCCCGCGCTACCGCCCGTCATAGCCGGCCGTCGGCATCGACAGCCGCCGGTGCACCCGTGCCTTCATCTGCGCGTCGTACAGCGGTTCGGCCCGCCCCACCGTCTCGACCCGCACGCCGCGCCGCAGGGCCTCCTCGGTGAACTCCTCGACGGACGACAGCGCGCTCTCCAGCACCCGCCGGCTGGGTGCGACGAACAGGTCCACGCCGGGCCGGACGCCGTCCCACAGCACACCGTGGTCGGGGCGCAGTCCGCACACCAGCAGTTCCCGGGCGACGACGTAGCCGCGCTCCGCGGCCCACCGCGCGCACATCGCGTGCTGACTGCGGGAGTCCACCAGGAACGGGTCGGCGTCCAGCTCCTCCAAGGGTGTCAGGCTCGCGATCGCCGTCACGCGCACCGCGGCCGGCCCGCCGGAGGCATCTCGCACCTCTCCCATGGCGTCCCCCCTCACCTCCGGGTTTCGCCGCCGACCCTACTCCTGCCCGTAGGCTTCGGGGAGTCGCGCGAAGGAGGCAAAGAGGTGCCGGTGGAGATCACCTGGTGGGGCCACGCGACCTGTACGGTCGAGGATTCGGGCGTACGTCTGCTCACCGATCCTCTGTTCGCCCGCCGTCTCGCGCACCTGCGCCGCCGCCGTGGCGCGCTGCCACCGGCGGACGCCCTGCGCGCGGACCTCGTGCTCGTCTCCCATCTGCACGCCGACCATCTGCATCTGCCGTCGCTGGGGCGGCTCGCGCCGGGTACGCGCGTGCTGGTGCCCCGTGGCGCGCCGCGCGCCGTCCCGGGGCTCGGCCGGCTCGGCCATCTGCGGGTGCGTGAGGTGGAGCCCGGGGACGAGACGGTGATCGGCGGGCTGGTGGTGCGTGCGGTACCGGCCCGGCACGACGGACGGCGGCTGCCGCTGGGCCCGCACCGCTCCCCCGCTCTCGGCTATGTCGTCGAGGGCGAGGCGCGCACCTACTTCGCCGGGGACACGGGTCTGTTCGACTCGATGGCCGAGGAGGTCGGGCCGGTCGACGTGGCGCTGCTGCCGGTGGGCGGCTGGGGTCCGTACCTCGGCGAGGGGCATCTGGACGCGGGCCGGGCGGCCGAGGCGCTGGCCCGGCTGGCGCCACGCAGCGCGGTGCCGGTGCACTACGGCACGTACTGGCCTATCGGCATGGACGCCGTGCGCCCCCACGAGTTCCACGCGCCCGGCGACGAGTTCGTACGGTACGCGGCGGAGCGCGCGCCGGGCGTGCAGGTGCACCGGCTCGCGCACGGGGAGGGCGTGCGCCTGGAGGTCGCACGGTGATAGCGCCGGCCGCCGCGCTGCTGACCGCCGTGACCGCTCCGGCCGCGACACCACTGGGCGCGGCGATCGCTCTGGCCGCCGCGCTGCTGACCGCCGTGCCGCTGGGCGCCGTGACAGCCCTCGCCTCGGCTGCGTGGACCGCGGTGTCCGCCCTGGCCGCCGCGTCGTCGGACGCCGTGCCGTTGGCCGCCGCCGTGCGGACCACGCCGCCGGAGTCGACGCAGCAGGCCATCGGCTATCCGTCGCTGTTCCTGCTGGTGCTGATCGGGGCGCTGGTGCCGGTGGTGCCGACGGGGGCACTGGTGAGTTCGGCGGCCGTGGTCGCCGTCCACCAGACGGCGCCGTTCGCGTTGGCGACGGTGTTCGTGACGGCGTCGCTGGCCGCGTTCCTCGGCGACGCGACGCTGTACTGGCTGGGCCGGCGCGGGATGCGGTCGAAGAACGGTTCGCGCTGGCTGGAGGCGATCCGGGCGCGGGCGCCCGAGGAGCGGCTGACGCAGGCTCAGGAGAAGCTGGCCGGTCACGGGGTGGCCGTCCTGGTGCTGTCCCGGCTGGTGCCCGCGGGCCGCATCCCGGTGATGCTGGCCTGCCTGATGGCCGACTGGCCGCTGCGCCGCTTCGCCCGGGGCAACCTGCCGGCCTGCCTGGCCTGGGCCGTGACGTACCAGCTGATCGGGATACTCGGCGGTTCGCTGTTCCGTGAGCCGTGGGAGGGCGTGGTCGCGGCGGTCGCGCTGACCGTGCTGGTCAGCGCGGCGCCGAGCGTGTGGCGGAGGATACGCGGGACGGCCGGGGCCTAGGCCCCAGGGCCCGTCCGGCCACCCCCTGGTCGAGACCGGACGGGATGTAGTCGGGGCCGGACGGACCCTGGCTCGGGGCCGGACGGGCCCTGGTCGGGGCCGTACGGGCCCTGGTCGGGGCCGTACGGGGCCTAGTCGGAGCCGGCCAGGCTCGTCTGGGGAAGGATCCGGGAGCCTCCGATCGGCAGGTCCCACAGGTCGTCGCGGGCCAGGCCCGCCTTCTCCCAGGCGGCCCGCACCCGGGTGAGCGGTTCGAGGACCGGTTCGGCCGACAGCACGAACGTGGCCCAGTGCATGGGGGCGAGCCGGCGGGCGCCGAGGTCCTGCGCGGCCCTGACCGCCTCCTCCGGATCGCAGTGGACGTCGCTCAGCCACCAGCGCGGGTCGTAGGCGCCGATGGGGAGCAGGGCGAGGTCGATGCCCGGGTAGCGCTGTCCGATGCGGGCGAACCAGTGGCCGTAGCCCGTGTCACCCGCGAAGTAGACGCGCTGCCCGTCCGGATCGGTCAGCACCCAGCCGCCCCACAGGCTGCGACAGGTGTCGGTGAGACTGCGCTTGGACCAGTGGTGGGCGGGCACGAAGTCGAAGCGGACACCGCTCAGCTCGGCCGCCTCCCACCAGTCGAGCTCGGTGACGGTGGTGAACCGGCGGCGGCGGAACCAGCCCCCGAGCCCGGCGGGCACGAAAACCGGCGTGGCGCGCGGGAGGCGGCGCAGCGTCGGGGCGTCCAGATGGTCGTAGTGGTTGTGGCTGATGACGACCGCGTCGACGCGCGGCAGGGCTTCCCAGGAGACACCGACGGGTGTGATGCGGGCCGGGGTGCCGAGGATGCGGCGGGACCAGACCGGGTCGGTCAGCACGGTCAGCCCGCCGACGCGCACCACCCAACTGGCGTGCCCCGCCCAGGTGACGGCGAGGGTGCGGGTGTCCACCCGGGGCACCGTGCCGGATTCGTACGGTAGTCGGGGGATGTCGGCGAGGCCCTCCCTGCCGGGCCGGACCGAGCCCTCGCGGGCGAAGCGCGCGATGGCCTTGAGCCCCGGGAGCGGGGCGGTCAGCCGGTCGTGGAAGGTCCGCGGCCAGTCCCGGCGCTCCCCCAGCGGCCGGGGTGCGGCGAGCGGCGGAGGCGGCGGGGGTGCGGCGAGCGGCGGCGGCGGGGGTGCCAAGGGGGCCGAGTGCCCCGGGGGGCCGGTTTCCGGCAGGGCCGCACCGGTGGGCGTGCTCGTGGTGGTGGTCGACTCGGACTGTTGCGTCATCGAGGAGGCTCCCATCGCTGAGCGTCATCGCGGAGATCGTCGAAGACCGATCTCAGATTGATCAACGCGCGTTGCACGTGCGGCAGTTCCCACGGTGAGGGTGAATCGAGGCACCGCGCCCGCTCCTCCTGCGTGCCGCCGAGCAGCGGCGCGGTGGACAGGCGTACGCGCAGTGCGGCGAGGTCGTCGCCGAAGCGGTGCCCGCCGGGCGCGGGCATGCCGAGCCGGCCGGCGAGGAAGTCCTCCAGTTCCTGCGTGTCCCCCACGCCGTGCGGGGCCAGCGCGGCCCGCAGCGGACTCAGGTCTGCGTAGAGGTGGCGGCCGGCCCGGGGCGGCAGGGCGAGCGCGCCGGCGCCGACCAAGGCGGCGTGCACGGCGGCGGCCACACGCGCGTGCACACGTACGGCGGCGGCCACCCGCGCGGTGACCGGCTCGGGCTCGGCGAGGGCGTACCCGGCCGCCGCGGCGACCGGCGCCGCGACCTGGGCGCCGAGCGCGGTGAGCACGTCGAGCACGCGCGCGTGGAGGTCGTTCCCGGCGGCGCCCTCGGGGAAGCGGGCGACGGCGGCCGGCCAGCCGGACGGCAGCAGCGCGCCGGCCAGGTCGCCGACCACGGTGACCCGCTCCGGCAGCATCTCGGCGGGGCTGAACACCACGGTCGCGTGCGGGTCGTGCACGGTGTCGCGCCACGTCTCGTCGCTGACCAGGTGCAGGCCCTCCCCCGCGGCGGCCTCCACGGCCTCGTGCAGCACCTCGGGCGGGGCGACGGTGGCGGTCGGGTCGTCGGCGACGGACAGCACCAGCAGCCGTGGGTCGCCGCCCTCCGCGCGGATCCGGCGGACGGTCTCCAGCAGGGCGTACGGATCCGGTACGCCGCCGCACTCGGCCGGGGTCGCCACATGGAACACGGGTCTGCCCAACAGCCGCGCGTACGGGGCCCACCAGGCGGCGCAGGGCCGCGGCACCAGCACGTCGCCGCCGAGCGCGGCGGTCAGCGCGACCAGCAGCGTCGGCGCTCCGGGAGCGACGGCGACGCGGTCGGGCTCGGCGGCCAGTCCCCGCCGGGACCAGTAGCCGCACGCCGCCTCCCGCAGCGCCGTACCGCCGCCGACGGGTTCCGTGCGGGCCCTGGTCGCGGCCGCGGCGAGCACCTCGGACAGTTCCGGGAGCAGGGGAAGCCCGTCGTCGGGGAAGGGAGGCCCGTAGCGGACCGGGCCGTGACCTTCCGGGTCCGTCCGCCGCATGCGTACCTCCGCGCAGTCCTGGTGCCCGCTGCCACCGCTGTGGTGCCCTGTGCTCTCGCGGCCCTTGTGGCCTCGCGCGGGGATCGTGCCCTCAGGAAGATCGGGTACCCGTCCCGCCGCACCGTCATGACGGTCCGCTCGCGTCGCTCCCTCCACACCGTGGTGCGGGTCAGTTCTCGCGGGCGGGTTCACGGCGCCACAGCCGGTGCGCGGCGGCTCCGAAGGCGCCGGCGACGAACAGGCCACCGGCGACGAGCGCCGGAAGAGACCCGGAGAGGGAGCCACCCTGACCGGCCTCCACGCCGTGCTCCGTCCCGCCACCGTCACAGGAGCCGCCCCGTGAGTCGGCGCGTGAGCCGGCGCACGACTGGTCACTGTCCTCGTCGGTGTCCGAGGCGGAGTCCGAGGCGGAGTCCGAGTCCGAGTCGGAGTCGGAGTCCGAGTCAGAGTCCGAGTCAGAGTCCGAGTCAGAGTCCGAGTCCGAGTCGGAGTCGGTGTCCGAGGCGGAGGCGGAGGCGGAGGCGGAGGCGGGGGCGGGGATCACGGAGGTGGAGGCGGAGGAGGGGACAGGGACGGCGGGGACGGGGAGGGGGGCGGAGGCGGAGGCGCCGTCTCCGTTCTCCCTGGCGCCGTCGCCGTCCCCGCCCGTGTCACCGTCGCCGTCCCCGCCGGTGTCGGTGCCACTGTCCTGGCCCGTGTCACCGGCGCTGTCTCCCGTGGCGACGACGCCGGGTACGCCGGTGCCGGCCGCGGTGCCGTCCTTGTCGGTGCCGCTGCCGCTGCCGCTGTCCCTGCCCGGTACGCCGCTGCTCGCGCAGGACGACGTGCCGTCCTGTTCGCCGCACGGCCCACCGTCGCCGTCGCGGCCGACGGTGAACTTCGCGCTCCAGGCCTTGCCCTGTTCGCCGGCTGCCGCGGGACAGGTGCCGCCGACGGTCGACACCGAGTCCGTGGCCCCCGCGGAAGCCGTAGCGCTCAAAGTGCCCAGGGCACCCGCGCTCGCCGTGCCCGTCGCGTCCTGGGCGGCGGCGATGCGGGCCGTGCCGCGATAGGTGGTCCCGGACGACCGGGCGTCTGTCGTGGTGACCCGGGTCAGCTTGACGGTGCCCTGGTCGAAGGCGGGTGAGGTGGCGTCGATGGTCCCGGGCGGGGAGCCGGCCAGGGCGGTGCAGGTGACCGAGACGGTGACGCTGCTCCCCGGGGCGGGGCTGCCTGGGCTGACCTGGGCGACCGGGTCCGCGAAGGCGGCCGGCGCGCCGTTGGCCAGGCCGGCACCGGCCAGGGCGACGACGGACAGGAGGCGGGCGGTGCGGCGCATGAGCGGGCTCCTTCGGCCTGACGGCTGTCGGGACACTCCGGTCGTGCCCCGCAGCCATCACAGCCCGCCCGGCGCCGGGCCGCGCGCGGCCGGACCCCATTAGCGGGACAGTGCGGGGCCGACCGGGTGAAGAATCCGATGCCGACCGCGACTCCGCCCCGGTCACGGGGAAGTACGCGACGAGCGCCCCCCGTCGGCCCTCCCGGCACACCGCGCCGCGCGTTACACGACCTCCCGCATCACCTGGTCCCGGAGCCGGTCGCAGCACCGGCTGATCAGCCGTGACACGTGCATCTGCGAGATACCGAGCTGCTCGGCGATCCGGCTCTGCGTCATGTCCCCGAAGAACCTCATGTACAGGATGGTCCGCTCCCGCTCCGACAGTGCCGCCAGCCGGGGCTTGACGGACTCCCGGTCCACGACGGTGTCGAGGGCCGGGTCGGGGGAGCCGAGGGCCTCGCTCAGGGAGTACCCCTCGTCGCTGCCGGGCAGGTCGGCGTCCAGCGACAGCGCGGTGAAGCTCTCCAGTGCCTCCAGGCCGGTCCGGACGTCGTCCTCGCTCAACTGCGTGTGCTCGGCTATCTCGGCGACGCTGGGCGGACGGCCCGAGATGGTCTGCGCGAGGTCCTGGCGGGCGAACCGGACGCGGTTGCGCAGGTCCTGGACCCGGCGCGGCACGTGCAGGGTCCACATGTGGTCGCGGAAGTGCCGCTTGATCTCGCCGGTGATGGTGGGGACGGCGTAGCTCTCGAAGGCGTTGCCGAGTTCGGGGTCGTAGCGGTCGACGGCCTTGATCAGGCCGACGGCCGCGACCTGGCGCAGGTCGTCGAAGTTCTCGCCGCGGCTGCGGAAGCGTCCGGCGAGCCGGTCGGCCATGGGCAGCCAGGCCTCCACGAGGTGCGCGCGGAGGGTGTCGCGCTGCTCGCCCGGGGGGAGCGTGGCGAGCCGGCGGAAGGCTTCCGCGGTGTCGGGGGCGTCGTCGTGCGGGTGGTGCTTCGCGCTCGCTCGATGTGCCATGGTGCGTCGCAACTCCCTTGTGTGCCTTGGGTGGACGGTCACCGTGGGAGCGCGGCCTGCGTACGGACGGGCGCGTCCGGGGCGTGGAACTCACCGCTCCCACGGACGTGCCTCCGGTCCGAAGCACTGTTTCTGCGCCTGCCCCCCGCCTCGGACGGCAAACGCCGGGCGGAACGGCCGTGTCGGGGTCCGCTCCTCGGGTACGCGTGGGGCCGAACCCGAAGCTCTGGAGAAGGACATGCAGCGAGGCAGCGACCGACTGAGCGTCCACCGGGACGAGGAGATGAAGCACGAACTACAGGGACTGCTCAGGTCGGGACACCCCACGCGCGCCACGGAGTGGCACGATCCGGAACCGGCCGCCGACGACGACCCCCAGCTCTGGGGCGGGCCCGTGGAACCGAGGCGCTCCGGCGCCTCCGTGGACACGGTGCGCCTGGAGCTGGCCCGTGTGCTGGGCCGCAGGACCTTTCCGGCGACCCCGGGCGAACTGGTGGACGTCCTGCGCGACCGGAACGCTCCCGACCCGCTGATCGAGGCGGTGGGGACGCTGCCGCGCCCGGCGAGCTACGCCACCGTCCAGGAGCTGGCCGAGGCGGTCACGCGCCGCGAGCCGGCCGGCGGGGACGGCCGGGGTCGCGGGTGAGCCGGTGCCGGGCCCGCGGGTCCGAGGACGACCGTGGCTGCCGTCGGCGTCGGTGACGCCACGGCCCGCGCGGTCGTACCACCTCTTGGCCGAGCCCGCGCACGGACATCCGCGACGCGGGCGGCACCTGGGGCGACCAGGGCGTGCGACCAAGGCCGCGGCACGCTGGTCACGAGCCGCAGGCCGGACGGCCTCGAGGCGTTCCGCGCGGCGTTCCCGGACGTGCTCACGTCGCGGGAAGCCGTCTGGGACAGGGCGGAACGAGGGCGGGTCCCGGTGGTGTCAGGCGCCGCGGTGACCGGCTCCGGGCCCCCACTTGCCCACCGGGGTCGCGTTGTCGGCGCCCGCGGCGGCCCGGTCCCGTGCGCCGTCGCGGGTGCGGCCCGGCGACACGAACCGGCGGGGGTTGCGCCGCAGGTACTCGCCCTCCAGCTGTGCCATGCGGTGGTTGTGGGTGCGCAGCGCATCGTTGGAGCCGTACAGCAGGGTGTCGTGGCGCGTGCGGTGGATGTTCTCGAGTTCCTTCATCAGCTGCTGGTCGTCCAGTCGCGCCGGGTCGACTCCGCTCATGGTGATACCCCGCTCGTCGTGTCCGTCCCTGCGGCCCGGATGGCCGCCCGTGAGCGATCCCCCGAGCGGATCCGGGAGGGAACCGTGGAACCAATCACCTCTTCGCATCCACTGTACGAACATTCCGGCCCCCGGGCCTCCGTCCGCGTTCCGCCGCCGGTGAGCGGGTCCTGGCGGGGCCCGTCAGGAAGCGCCAGGAGACCTGGGGCCTGTCGTTCGGATCGGCCGGCCACGACCGACCTGATCCGAACGGCAGGCCCTAGCGGGCCCGCTCCACCCGTCGCTCGTCCCAGACCGGCTCGGAGCTCTCGCGCACCCGGCCGTCGCTGCCGAAGACGAGGTAGCGGTCGAAGGAACGGGCGAACCAGCGGTCGTGCGTGACCGCCAGGACCGTGCCCTCGAATGCCTCCAGGCCCTCCTGGAGAGCCTCGGCGGACTCCAGGTCGAGGTTGTCGGTGGGCTCGTCCAGGAGCAGGGCAGTGACGCCCTCCAGTTCCAGCAGCAGGATCTGGAAGCGGGCCTGCTGACCGCCGGAGAGCCGCTCGAAGTTCTGTTCGGCCTGCTGGGTCAGCTCGTAGCGGCGCAGCCGGGACATGGCGGCGCCCCGGTCCTGGGCGTGCTCCTTCCACAGGATGTCGAGCAGGGTGCGGCCCTGGAGCTCGGGGTGCGCGTGCGTCTGGGCGAAGTGCCCGGGGACGACCCGCGCCCCCAGCTTCCACTCCCCCGTGTGCGTCACGTCCTCGCCGGCGAGGAGCCGCAGGAAGTGCGACTTGCCGGAGCCGTTGGAGCCGAGTACGGCGACCCGTTCGCCGTAGAAGACCTCCAGGTCGAAGGGCTTCATCAGGCCGGTGAGTTCGAGTCCCTCGCAGGTGACGGCCCGTACGCCGGTGCGTCCGCCCTTCAGCCGCATGGTGATGTCCTGCTCGCGCGGCGGCTCGGGCGGCGGGCCCACCTCCTCGAACTTGCGCAGCCGCGTCTGCGCGGCCTGGTAGCGGGAGGCCAACTCATGGCTGATGGAGGCCGCCTGGCGCAGGTTCAGCACCAGTTTCTTCAGCTGCGCGTGCTTCTCGTCCCAGCGCCTGCGCAGTTCCTCGAAGCGGGCGAAGCGTTCCCGGCGGGCCTCGTGGTAGGTGGCGAAGCCGCCGCCGTGCACCCAGGCGTCGGCGCCGGCCGGTCCCGGCTCGACGGACACGATCTTCTCGGCGGCGCGGGAGAGGAGTTCCCGGTCGTGCGAGACGAACAGCACGGTCTTGCGGGTCTCCTTCAGCCGCTCCTCCAGCCAGCGCTTGCCGGGCACGTCGAGGTAGTTGTCCGGCTCGTCGAGGAGCAGCACCTCGTCGGTGCCGCGCAGCAGCGCCTCCAGCACCAGCCGCTTCTGCTCACCGCCCGACAGCGTCCGTACCAGCCGCCACTGCGCCTTCTCGTACGGCACGCCCAGCGCGGCCGTGGTGCACATGTCCCAGAGCGTCTCCGACTCGTAGCCGCGCACCTCCGCCCAGTCCGAGAGCGCCTGCGCGTACCCCAGCTGGGCGGCCTCGTCGTCGACGGTCATCATGGTGTGCTCGGCCCGGTCGACGGCCTGCGCGGCCTCGCGGATGCCGGGCGGCGCGACCGACACCAGCAGATCCCGTACGGTCGTCTCGTCCCGTACGGAGCCCACGAACTGTCGCATCACACCCAGGCCGCCACTGACGGTGACGGTGCCGCCGTGCGGCTTCAGCTCGCCGGAGATCAGCCGGAGCAAGGTCGTCTTGCCCGCGCCGTTGGGTCCGACGAGGGCCACGACGGCCCCTTCGCCCACCCGGAACGACACGTCGCCGAGCAGTGTCCTCCCGTCGGGGAGGTGGTACTCGAGGTGCGCGGCTTCCAGATGTCCCATGAAACGGCATTCTGCGGGTCGCCCACGGCGCCCGCCAAATGCTTAACCGGACGCCGGACCGGCGCGCTCAGCCCGTCTCGTCCAGCGGGCGGCCCGTGGGACCGCCCTCGCCCGCGGGGGTGACCGTGGCGCCCGCCCAGGTGAGGGCCTTCCAGCCGTCGGCGGGTGTGCCCTCCAGGATCACCACACCGGTGTTCTCCAAGCGGTGGGCTGCGGCGAAGCTCACGTCGACGTTGTCGGCGCGGGCGGCCGCCCACATGCGGATGGCCGCGCCGTGGCTGATCATGGCGACCGTCCCGGCGCCGCTGTCCGCGGCCTCGGCGACCACGGAGTCGTAGCGGGCGAAGGCCTCGGTGCCGCTCTCGCCGCCCGGCATCCGCAGCTCCAGGTCCCCGGCCGCCCAGGCGAACACCGTGCGCATGTAGCGCTCGCCCAGCGGGGAGTCGCCGGGCAGCAGCTCCAGGTCGCCCGCGGAGATCTCCCTGATGCCGTCACGCACGGTCACGTCGAGGCCGCGGGCGGCGGCCAGCGGGGCGGCGGTGAGCTGCGTACGGACGAGGGTGGAGGCGTAGAGGGCCTCGACGTCCTCGTCGGCGAGGGCCGCCGGCAGCCGCGCGGCCTGTTGCTCGCCGAGCGCGGTCAGGCCCGGTCCCGGCACGGCGGTGTCCAGCAGGAAGTCGACGTTGGTGGGAGTCTGACCATGGCGGACGAGGAGCAGGCGCATGCGGTGGGTCCTTCGGCGACAGTGCCGTCCGGGACACGAAACGGCCGCTTCAGGGTACCCATGACCTCATGAGCCCAGACGTCGACCTCACCGTCCTGAAACCGGGGAACCACGCCCTGCGCGACCGGCTGCTCGCCCTCGACTGCCGGTTGTTCGAGTTCGCCGCCGAACGCGACTGGCCGGGCGCCGAGCCCGTGCTGCCGCGGCTGAGCCGGAGCGCCAACCACGGGGTGCTGTGGTTCGCGGCGGCGGCGGCCGTCGCGGCGAGCCGTACACCGCGGGCCCGCCGGGCGGCCGCGCGCGGGCTGGCCTCCCTGAGCCTGGCCTCGCTGACGATCAACACGCTCGGCAAGCGCTCGGTGCGCCGCCCGCGCCCGGTGCTGGACCCCGTGCCGCTGGTCCGGCAGCTGAAGCGGCAGCCGATCACCACGTCGTTCCCGTCCGGGCACGCCGCGTCGGCGGCGGCGTTCGCGACCGGGGTCGCGCTGGAGTCGCCTGCGTGGGGGGCGGTGGTGGCGCCGGTGGCCTTCTCGGTGGCCATGTCCCGCGTCTACACCGGGGTGCACTTCCCGAGCGATGTGCTGGCGGGAGCGGCGCTGGGCGGGGCGGCGGCCTTCGCCGTACGGGGCATGGTGCCGACCCGGGCCCAGGTCGTGCCGCCGGCCCGGCCGCGCGCCGAGGCCCCGGCCCTGCCCGACGGCGAGGGCCTGGTGGTCGTGGCGAACTCCGCGTCGGGCACCGCCGACCGGGTGCGGGCGCTGCGCGACGCGCTGCCGCTGGCTGAGGTCGTCGAGTGCGCGCCGGGCGACGTCCGGGACGAGTTGGAGAAGGCGGCGGGCCGTGCCGTGGCCCTGGGGGTGTGCGGCGGCGACGGCACGGTGAACACCGCGGCGGAGGTCGCCCTGCGGCACGGCCTGCCGCTGGCGGTGCTGCCCGGCGGCACGCTCAACCACTTCGCCTATGACCTGGGCGTGGAGGACGAACGGGCCCTGAGCCGTGCCGTGCGGCGCGGTGAGGCCGTGCGCGTGGACGTGGGCCGGTTCAGCGGCGGGGACACGCAGGGTGTCTTCCTCAACACGTGCAGCCTGGGCGTCTATCCGGAGCTGGTGCGGGAGCGGGACCGCTGGTCGGGCCGGATCGGCGGCTGGCCGGCCGGGGTGCTGGCGGCGGTGCGCGTCCTGCGCGCGGACCGGCACCCGCTCCATGCCGAAGTGGGCGGCCGCACCCGCCCGTTGTGGCTGCTGTTCGCCGGGAACGGCACCTACCACCGGATGGGGCTGGCACCGGGCCGCCGCCGGGATCTGGCGGACGGGCTGCTCGACGTACGGGTGGTGCACGGGGGCCGCAGGCCCGCGCTGCGGCTGCTCGCCGCCGCGGCGGCGGGACCGCTCACCCGCTCGCCCGCCCACGCCGCGGTCCAGGTGGGCCGGCTGCGTCTGGCGGATGTCGAGCCGGGCACGCTCCTCGCCTACGACGGTGAAGTCACCGAGGTGTCGGGCGATGTGACGCTGGAGAAGCTGCCCGAGGCGCTGGTCGTGTACCGCCCGCTGACCGGGAACCCGGAGACCTGATCGTCCTGAGCACCCGTCAGTCCGTATCGTGAAACGGCGGTCTCATCATTCGGCCGACGCGCGTACCGTGACCGATGTCGCCCCCGCCGGGCCGAGAGCCCCGCGGGGGGTACGCGCAGCCGACGAGAAGGGGCACAGCCATGCCGAGAACGCGGGAGACCGCCGTCTACACGCACGGGCACCACGAGTCCGTGCTGCGATCGCACACCTGGCGCACGGCCGCCAACTCCGCCGCGTACCTGCTCGGCTCACTGAAGCCCCACATGAAGATCCTGGACATCGGCTGCGGACCGGGCACCATCACCGCCGACCTGGCGGAACTGGTCCCGGACGGACACGTCACCGGCGTCGACCACGCGGCGGAGATCCTGGAGCAGGCGCGCGCCACGGCCGCCGGGCGGGGCCTGGCCAACACCGACTTCGCCGTGGCCGACGTCCATGCCCTGGACTACCCGGACGACACGTTCTGCGTGGTCCACGCCCACCAGGTGCTCCAGCACGTCGGCGATCCGGTGCAGGCACTGCGCGAGATGCGGCGGGTGACCAGGCCGGGCGGGTTCATCGCGGTCCGCGACTCGGACTACGCGGCGATGACCTGGTATCCCGAGTCCGTCGGCATGGACGACTGGCTGGATCTGTACCGCCGGGTGGCCCGCGCCAACGGAGGCGAGCCGGACGCCGGACGCCGGCTGAAGTCGTGGGCGCTGACGGCGGGGATCAGGGACATCACGGCCACCTCCGGCACCTGGACCTTCTCGACGGCCGAGGAGCGGGCGTGGTGGAGCGGCCTGTGGGCGGACCGCACCGTGGCCTCGGCGTACGCGCGGCGGGCGGTGGAGGGCGGCCACGCGACGCAGGAGGAACTGCGGGCCGTGTCGGACGCCTGGCGGCAGTGGGGAAATCGGGACGACGGCTGGTTCGCCGTTCTGCACGGAGAGATTCTCTGCCGCAAGGAAGTCTGAATCGCGTCACCGCCGGCACATCACCACCGGTACCAGCGGCCCCTGCCCCCGGCTGCGCTCGTGCCACCGAACAGGAATCCGAGCAGCCGGACGACCAGAACTGCGAGCGCGATCCACCACGGCAGCTTGACTGCGAATCCGGCACCGAAGACAAGGAGCACCCGGACAAACGGTGGTCAAGCAGTGGTGCAGGCGGCCCGAGGCCCTGATCAGGACCTCGGGCCGCAGTATGCCCCGTGCATCTCTTTCTCCTCCGCGTACTCACCCGCGAAGGAATAGGCCGCCCACGGACCGGCCAGTTCGACCCGTACTCCGGGGAGGGCGTCACTCTTCGCCCGGTCGACCATTTCCACGAATTCCTCGGAATCCGCCCGCGACACCAGATATGCCGCGTTCAGTACGTTGTGTCCGGTTCCGCCTGAGAGTTCCGGGGCCGAGAGCTTCCGGGACCGGAATCGGGAATCCTCCGCGTACCGGGAAAGCATCGCGTGCAGCCGGGTCGCGAATTCCTCGGCCGGCTGCGTTTCCGTGTAGACCCGGACGCCCCACTCGACTCTTCCGTCCAACCGGTCGAGGGTGTGCGTGAACTCGGCCTCGCGCGCCTCCATCATCGCGCGCAGGGCGCTGTCGTCGCAGCAGACGGTGGCGGGCCGCAGCGGCAGCGGTGTGGTGACGGCGGTGAGCGCGTCGATCACGCACTGATGGCAGCGCGCCACGGCGGCCCGCCAGTCCGGGTCCGCCAGGTGCTCGAGCAGCGGCTCCTCGGCGAAATCGGACGCGGGCACGGTGGAGACGACGGCGACCAGGCCTTGGTGGTTGAGCAGCCCGACGGGCACGCCACCCACCCCGGTGAGCTGGGCCTGGAGGGCCGCGCGAAAGGGCCGGCAGACGGCGTAGACATACCGCAGTCCGGTCATGGTGCCTCCTCCTGCGCGCGGCCCGCCTCCAGGGCGGAGGTCGGGCCGGTACGGGCCGGTCGTTCAAGCACCGGGTGGCCGCATCCGCGGCGGCCAAACCCTCGGGACCCGGATGTGCGTGCCGTCACCGTCCGTCACACGAGTGCCGCCCCGCCTCTCGCGCGGCCGTCCCCCCGCCCGGCGCACGATCGCCGCCTCGCTGATCAGCGCACTATCGCCTCCTCGACCAGCAGCCGTCCGGCCGTGGCGATCGCCTCGGCGTCGATGCCCGCGGCGTGCAGCTGTTCGGCCGGTGTCGCCGAGCCCGGCATCGTACGGACCGCGAGCCGCACCAGACGCGGCACGGGACGGCCGTCGGCGAAGGCGTCCAGGACCGCGTCCCCGAGCCCGCCCTCCTGGTGGTGGTCCTCGACCGTGAGCAGGCAGCCGGTCTCCTCGGCCGCCTGGCGCAGCGTGTGCCGGTCGACGGGCTTGACCGAGTAGAGGTCGATCACCCGGACCGGGATGCCCTGTCCGTCGAGCGCCTCTGCGGCGGACAGCGCCTCGTGGACGGTGCCGCCCGCGGCGACGATCGTCAGCCGGTCCCGGTCGGAGGAGCGCAGCACCTTGCTGCCGCCGACCGGGAACTCCTCGTCCGGTCCGTAGATCACCGGGCTCGCGCCGCGCGAGGTGCGCAGATAGCGGACGCCGTCCAGGCCGGCGACGGCGGCGACGAGCTTGGCGGTCTGGTTGGCGTCGCACGGGTACAGCACGGTCGAGCCGTACACCGTGCGGAACATCGCCAGATCCTCCAGGCCCATCTGGGAGGGCCCGTCCTGCCCGATCGCGACACCCGCGTGCGAGCCGTTCAGGACGATGCCGGAGCCGCTGACCGCGGCCATCCGCACGAAGTCGAAGGCGCGGGTGAGGAAGGCGGCGAAGGTGGAGGCGTAGGGCACCCAGCCGCGTGCCGCGAATCCCACCGCCGTGCCGACCATCTGCTGTTCGGCGATGTAGCACTCGAAGTAGCGGTCGGGGTGCTCCTTGGCGAAGTACTCGCCGCGGGTGGAGTCGCCTACCTCGCCGTCGAGGGCGACGACGTCACCACGGGCGGTCCCCAGCGCGGCGAGCGCGTGGCCGTAGGCGTCGCGGGTGGCGACCTCGTCGCCCTTGTCGTACCGCGGGAGCTCCAGCGGGCCGGTACGGACGGAGTGCAGCATGCGGGCGTCCGGCGGCTGCTGCACGCGGACGCGCAGGTCGCGACGGCCGCCGAGTTCGGCGACCGCCTCGGCGGCGTCGGGCAGCGGCTTGCCGTGCATGCCCTCGCGGTCCTCGACTGACGCGACGCCGCGGCCCTTGAGGGTGCGGGCGAGGATCACGGTCGGCTGCCCGCTCGTCGACTCCGCCTCGCCGAAGGCCCGGTCGATCGCGTCGACGTCGTGGCCGTCGACCTCCACGGCGTGCCAGCCGAAGGCCCGGAAGCGGCGCGCGTACGCGTCGAGGTGGTGGCCGTGCCGGGTCGGGCCGCGCTGGCCGAGCCGGTTGACGTCGACGATCGCGGTGAGGTTGTCGAGGTGCTCGTGGCTCGCGTGCTCGGCGGCCTCCCACACGGACCCCTCGGCCAGCTCGCTGTCGCCGCACAGCACCCACACGCGGTGGTCGGTGCGGTCCAGCCGCTTGCCGGCCAGCGCGATGCCGACCCCCACGGGCAGTCCCTGTCCGAGCGATCCGGTCGCGGTCTCGACCCACGGCAGCCGGCGCGGGGTCGGGTGGCCCTCCAGGCGGCTGCCGAGACGCCGGAAGGTGAGCAGTTCGGCGTCGTCGACGGCTCCGGCCGCCTTGTAGGCGGCGTACAGCAGGGGCGAGGCGTGCCCCTTGGAGAGGACGAAGCGGTCGTTGCCGGGGTGGGCGGGGCGGTCGAAGTCGTAGCGGAGGTGGTGGGCGAGCAGGACGGCCATCAGGTCCGCCGCGGACATCGAGGACGTCGGGTGTCCGGATCCCGCGGCATCGGCCGCGCGCACGCTGTCCACACGCAGTTGCTGGGCCAGTTCGACGAGTTCGCCGGTGTTCATCTGTCTCCTTCCGTGCGGTGCTCGGGATGTCTGGGGCCGGGGCCCGCTCAGGCGCGATCGTCCGGGATGTCTGGGGCCGGGGCCCGCTCAGGCGCGATCGTCCGGGATGTCGCGGCGCCTGACGGGACCGGGCGAGGGGTGACGGCCCGGCTGGTTCTTCGCGGGTTCACCGCCGGGCTGGTTCTTCGCCGGCTCGCCGCCGGGCTGGTTCTTCGCCGGTTCGCCGCCCGGCTGGTTGCGCGCAGGCTCGGGACCCGACCTTCTCCGCGCGGGCCCGGGTCTGCTGTCCGCGCGCACCGGACCGGGGCGCCGGCCGCCGGGTTCGCCGCCGGGCCGGGTTCTCGCGGGCCGGGGACCGGACCGGGGTGGGGGGACGTCGAGGGGGACGTCGAGCGGCAGTGGCGGTCGCGCGCGGCGGTCTGTCGGGTTCAGGGCGAATCCGGCACCGACCGTCACACTCGCACTGTGGGGTCGACTCACGGTTGGCTCGCCTCCGGCTGTGGGCGTACGAGGACGCAGGGGCGTACGGAGGTGACCGACGTCTCGCGGTCTCGCGCACCTCGCGTACGGGACTTTCCGCGTCCCCCTGGCCGGGGGCTCCAAACGTGCGGGGTCCCCGGGCCCCGGCCCGCGAAGCCACCCGGGCAACTAGTGCCGTGGGGGGGGACCGGGGGCCCCACCGGCCCCCCCGGCCCCCCGGGCCCCCCGGGGCTGGCCCCGGCCGACCCGCGCCCGCCCGGGGGGT
>NZ_JBHWCC010000091.1:0-23178 GCF_042735715.1 Streptomyces sp. NPDC059582 | reverse complement strand
CCCGTACACCGCGTACGGGGGCCTCTCGCGTGCGTGGGAGCGGGCGGCTGTCAGCCGCCGAACTCGTGCAGACCCTTCAGCGCCTGGTCCAGGAGCGCCTGGCGGCCCTCCAGCTCCCGCCCGAGCTTCTCCGCCTTGGCGGTGTTGCCCTGGGCGTTCGCCTGGTCGATCTGACCGCGCAGCTTGTCGACGGCGGCCTGGAGCTGGCCGGTCAGCCCCTCGGCACGCGCGCGTGCCTCCGGGTTGGTCCGGCGCCACTCGGACTCCTCGGCCTCCTGGATGGCCCGCTCGACGGCGTGCATCCGGCCCTCGACCTTCGGCCGCGCGTCCCGCGGGACGTGGCCGATGGCCTCCCAGCGCTCGTTGATCGAGCGGAAGCCGGCCCGCGCCGCCTTCAGGTCCGTGACCGGCAGGAGCTTCTCGGCGTCCTCCGCCAGCTCCTCCTTGAGCTTCAGGTTCTCCGTCTGCTCGGCGTCCCGCTCGGCGAACACCCCGCTGCGGGCGGCGAAGAAGACGTCCTGGGCGCCGCGGAAGCGGTTCCACAGGTCGTCCTCGTGCTCGCGCTGGGCGCGGCCCGCGGCCTTCCACTCCGACATCAGATCGCGGTACCGCGCGGCCGTCGGGCCCCAGTCGGTCGACGCGGACAGCGCCTCGGCCTCGGCGACCAGCCGCTCCTTGGTCCGGCGAGCCTCCTCGCGCTGGGCGTCCAGCTGCGCGAAGTGCGCCTTGCGGCGCTTGGAGAACGCCGATCGCGCGTGCGAGAAGCGGTGCCACAGCTCGTCGTCCGACTTGCGGTCGAGCCGCGGCAGTCCCTTCCAGGTGTCCACCAGGGAGCGCAGCCGCTCACCGGCGGCCCGCCACTGGTCGGACTGCGCGAGCTCCTCCGCCTCGGTGACCAGCGCCTCCTTGGAGTGCCGTGCCTCGTCGGACTGCTTGGCGCGCTGCTGCTTGCGCTCCTCGCGCCGCGACTCGACCGTCGCCACCAGCTTGTCCAGCCGGCCCCGCAGTGCCTCCAGGTCGCCGACGGCGTGGTGCGCGTCGATCTGCTCGCGCAGATGGCCGATGGCCGTCTGCGCGTCCTTGGCGGACAGGTCGGTGGTCTGGACTCGCTTCTCGAGGAGGCCGATCTCGACAACCAGGCCTTCGTACTTGCGCTCGAAGTAGGCCAGCGCCTCGTCAGGAGAGCCGGCCTGCCAGGAACCGACGACCTGCTCGCCGTCGGCCGTACGCACGTACACGGTCCCCGTCTCGTCGACGCGGCCCCACGGGTCGCTGCTCACAGCGCCTCCTCCACATGATGCCTGCGGGGGCCTCGGCTCCCCCGGCATCGTCCACAGTTTCGTCACGGCCAACATAGGCGACCAGCGGGTTGCCTGTCCGCATCCAGCGCCACCGAAATTTCGGAGCTGGCCGTGCTGGTCATCAGGATTTCGCGACGGTCGCCTTGTCGATGACAACGGTCGCGTTGGGGGCCCCGTCACCGGCCCCCGTGCTCTCGCCCGCGGCGGCGATCTTCTTCAGCACCTTCATGCCCGAATCGGAAACGGTGCCGAACGGTGTGTAGCTGGGCGGGAGCTGACTGTCCTGGTAGACGAGGAAGAACTGGCTGCCGCCGGTGTGCGCCTGCCCGGTGTTGGCCATCGCGATGGTGCCCGCCGGGTAGACGTTGTTCTTGAGGCTGGTGTCCTTCAGGTTCTCGTCCGGAATCGTGTAGCCGGGACCGCCGCTGCCGCTGCCCGTCGGGTCGCCGCACTGAAGCACGTAGATGCCGTTGGTGGTGAGCCGATGGCACTTGGTGTGGTCGAAGTAGCCCTTGCCCGCGAGGAAGTCGAACGAGTTCACCGTGTGCGGGGCCGCCGACGCCTTCAGCGCGATGTCAATGTCACCGCACGTGGTGGCGAGCTTCATCGTGTACTTCGCCGACTTGTCGATCGTGACCGCCGGCTCCTTCTTCCAGTTCTGCGTCTTGACCTTGCCCTCGGCCGGCTTCTCGCACGGGTCCTTCGCCACGCTCGGGCTGGGGGACGCGGTCGCGCTGGCGCTCGCGTTCGCCTTGTCGTCGTCCCCCTTGAGGACGCCGGTGGTGTACAGCGCGAGGCTGCCGATGACGATCACGCCGAGCACGGACGCGATCACCGAGTTGCGTACGCGCGACTTGAGCCTGGCAGCGGTACGCCGCTGCTGCTGCCGCAAGAACTTCTCCCGGGCGAGCTGGCGCCGCCGCTGTTCCTGGGTGACCACGGGGTTTTCTCCTCATGCGTCTCGTACGTCGACAGGGACGCGTGCGTCTGGTGTGCCGACCGCCTGCGTGTGCCCCGTACCGTATATGGGTTCGCTGAGGAATCGGCAGCGCCGGTAGGCTTCTGACCACTGCCGTAGTCGCCCGTATCGACACAACGAAGGACGATCGTGCTCATTGCCGGGTTCCCAGCCGGGGCTTGGGGGACGAACTGTTATCTGGTCGCCCCGGCCGCCGGCGAGGAGTGCGTGATCATCGACCCGGGCCACCAGGCGGCCCCCGGAGTCGAGGAAGCGCTCAGGAAGCACCGGCTCAAGCCGGTCGCCGTCGTCCTCACCCACGGCCACATCGACCACGTGGCCTCGGTCGTCCCGGTGTGCGGCGCGCACGACGTACCGGCCTGGATCCACCCCGCGGACCGCTACATGATGAGCGACCCGGAGAAGGCTCTCGGCCGTTCCATCGGGATGCCGTTGATGGGCGAGCTGACCGTGGGGGAGCCGGACGACGTCAAGGAGCTGACCGACGGCGCGCGGCTGGAACTGGCGGGTCTGGAGCTGTCCGTCGCGCACGCGCCCGGCCATACCAAGGGGTCGGTGACCTTCCGGATGCCCGAGACCGCCGACATCCCGTCGGTCTTCTTCTCCGGGGATCTGCTGTTCGCCGGCTCCATCGGACGCACCGACCTGCCCGGCGGTGACATGGCCGAGATGCTCGACTCGCTGGCCCGCGTGTGCCTGCCGCTCGACGACTCGACCGTGGTGCTGTCCGGCCACGGCTCCCAGACGACCATCGGCCAGGAGCGCGCCACCAACCCGTATCTGCGGCAGGTGGCGGCGGGCCCGGGAGCGCGCGCCGACGCTCCCCGACGAGGAATGTGACGAGACTTCCGTGAGCACCTTCAAGGCCCCCAAGGGCACCTACGACCTGACCCCGCCGGACTCCGCCACGTACCTGGCGGTGCGCGAGGCGATCGCCGCCCCGCTGCGCAACTCCGGCTACGGCTACATCGAGACGCCCGGCTTCGAGAACGTGGAGCTGTTCGCGCGCGGTGTCGGTGAGTCCACCGACATCGTGACGAAGGAGATGTACGCCTTCGAGACCAAGGGCGGCGACCGGCTCGCCCTGCGCCCCGAGGGCACCGCGTCCGTGCTCCGCGCCGCCCTGGAGGCCAACCTCCACAAGAGCGGCAACCTGCCCGTCAAGCTCTGGTACTCCGGCTCGTACTACCGCTACGAGCGCCCCCAGAAGGGCCGTTACCGCCACTTTTCGCAGGTCGGCGCCGAGGCGATCGGTGCCGAGGACCCGGCCCTGGACGCCGAACTGATCATCCTGGCCGACCAGGCGTACCGCTCACTGGGCCTGCGCGAGTTCCGGATCCTCCTCAACAGCCTGGGCGACAAGGAGTGCCGCCCGGTGTACCGGGAAGCCCTCCAGACCTTCCTGCGGGGCCTGGACCTGGACGAGGAGACCCTGCGCCGCGCGGACATCAACCCGCTGCGCGTCCTGGACGACAAGCGCCCTGACGTCCAGAAGCAGCTGACCGGGGCCCCGCTGCTGCGGGACTACCTCTGCGACGCCTGCAAGGCGTACCACGAGGAGGTCCGCGAGCTGATCACGGCGGCGGGCGTGGCCTTCGAGGACGATCCGAAGCTGGTGCGCGGCCTGGACTACTACACCCGCACGACCTTCGAGTTCGTCCACGACGGTCTGGGCTCCCAGTCCGCGGTGGGCGGCGGCGGCCGCTACGACGGCCTGTCCGAGATGATCGGCGGCCCCGCGCTGCCCTCCGTCGGCTGGGCCCTGGGCGTCGACCGCACGGTCCTCGCCCTGGAGGCGGAGGGTGTCGAACTCGCGCTCCCCGCGTCCACCAGCGTGTTCGCGGTCCCGCTGGGCGAGGAGGCCCGGCGGATCCTCTTCGCGAAGGTCACCGAACTGCGCAAGGTCGGCATCGCTGCCGACTTCTCCTACGGCCACAAGGGCCTCAAGGGCGCCATGAAGAACGCCAACCGCAGCGGCGCCCGCTACACGCTCGTCGCCGGCGAGCGCGACCTCGCCGAGGGCGTCGTCCAGCTCAAGGACATGGAGTCCGGCGAGCAGTCGGCGATCGGCGTGAACGAGATCGTGGCGGAGCTGGAGTCCCGGCTCGGCTGAGGACCTGTCCTGGTCATTCGTACGGGTGGAACGGGCGCCGGGGGCCACAGCGGCCGCCGGCGCCCTCGCCGCAGGCGCAGGCTGTCCGGAACCGGACGTGCGGGGCCGCCCGCCCGCACTTCCTTATCCGGAGCGAACGGTGAGCAGGTGTGCCGGTGCGGCACAATGGCCCCAGCCCGCAGAAGGTCCTCCTCTCAAGTGACGGAATCGGCGTGATGAGCAAGACGACAGTCAAAGACGTCTCCACCGAGCCCGGGCCGGAGCGCGCGGGGTCCGCTCCGCGCACGGTGGGCGGCAGCCGCGCTCTCGGCGTCCTGCTGCTGGTCACCGGCGCGGCCGGACTGCTCGCCGCGTGGGTCATCACGATCGACAAGTTCAAGCTGCTCGAGGCCAAGGTCGCCGGGACGACGTTCACGCCCGGGTGCAGCCTGAACCCGGTGGTCTCCTGCGGCAGCGTGATGGAGAGCAAGCAGGCAGCCGCCTTCGGCTTCCCCAACCCGATGCTCGGTCTCGTCTGCTACGGCATCGTGATCTGTGTCGGCATGAGCCTGCTCGGCCGCGCCCGCTTCCCGCGCTGGTACTGGCTGACCTTCAACTTCGGCACCCTCTTCGGCGTGGCGTTCTGCACCTGGCTCCAGTTCCAGTCCCTGTACCGGATCAACGCGCTGTGCCTGTGGTGCTCCCTGGCCTGGGTCGCCACGATCGTCATGTTCTGGTACGTGACCTCGTTCAACATCCGCAACGACCTCCTGCCGGCCCCGCGCTGGCTGAAGAGCTTCTTCGGCGAGTTCACCTGGGTCGTGCCCGTGCTGCACATCGGCATCATCGGCATGCTGGTGCTGACCCGCTGGTGGGAGTTCTGGACCAGCTGACGGGCCGGGGGGATTGTCGGTGCGGTGATTTAGGGTTTCCAGGGTGGAGCCCGATCTGTTCACCGCCGCCGCCGAAGACCGCCAGGAGAAGGACCCCGCCGGGAGTCCCCTGGCGGTCCGGATGCGCCCGCGCACCCTCGACGAGGTCGTGGGCCAGCAGCATCTGCTCAAGCCGGGCTCGCCCCTGCGCCGCCTGGTCGGAGAGGGCGCCGGCGGACCGGCGGGACCGTCCTCGGTGATCCTCTGGGGCCCGCCCGGCACCGGCAAGACGACCCTGGCGTACGTCGTCTCCAAGGCCACCGACAAGCGGTTCGTGGAGCTGTCGGCGATCACCGCGGGCGTCAAGGAGGTCCGCGCGGTCATCGACGGCGCCCGCCGCGCCACCGGTGGGTACGGCAAGGAGACCGTCCTCTTCCTCGACGAGATCCACCGCTTCAGCAAGGCCCAGCAGGACTCCCTGCTCCCGGCGGTCGAGAACCGGTGGGTGACCCTGATCGCCGCGACCACCGAGAACCCCTACTTCTCCGTGATCTCGCCCCTGCTGTCCCGCTCCCTCCTCCTCACCCTCGAACCCCTCACCGACGACGACCTGCGCGGCCTGGTCCGCCGGGCCCTGAGCGACGGACGCGGACTCAAGGACGCGGTCACCCTCCCCGAGGACACCGAGGACCATCTCCTGCGCATCGCCGGCGGGGACGCCCGTCGTGCCCTGACCGCCCTGGAGGCCGCCGCCGGCGCCGCCCTCGACCAGGGTGAGCGGGAGATCGCGCTGACGACGCTGGAGGAGACCGTCGACCGCGCCGCCGTGAAGTACGACCGCGACGGCGACCAGCACTACGACGTGGCCAGCGCCCTGATCAAGTCGATCCGCGGCTCCGACGTCGACGCCGCCCTGCACTATCTGGCCCGGATGATCGAGGCCGGCGAGGACCCTCGCTTCATCGCCCGCCGGCTGATGATCTCCGCCAGCGAGGACATCGGCCTGGCCGACCCCAACGCCCTGCCGATCGCGGTCGCCGCCGCCCAGGCCGTCGCCATGATCGGTTTTCCGGAGGCCGCCCTCACCCTCAGCCACGCCACCATCGCGCTGGCCCTGGCCCCCAAGTCCAACGCCGCGACCACGGCGATCGGCGCCGCCCTGGAGGATGTACGCAAGGGACTGGCGGGACCCGTCCCGCCGCATCTGCGGGACGGGCACTACAAGGGCGCCGCCAAGCTGGGGCACGCGCAGGGCTACGTGTATCCGCACGACCTGCCCGAGGGCATCGCGGCCCAGCAGTACGCGCCGGACGCCATCAAGGACCGCGCCTACTACACACCGACCCGGCACGGCGGCGAGGCGCGTTACGCGGACGCGGTCGAGTGGACGAGGAAGCACCTCGGTCGCAAGGGGTCCTGAGCACCCTGTAGAATCCCTCGAAGCGCTGAGTCCCGTGTCCGGCCTGTCGCAAGACGGAGTCGGCACCACCAGAACGGGACATCCAGCCGGAACCCCGGCCCGCACGGCGGGGATTCCAGGAGCGTCGCGCACCGTCGAAGGTGTCGCGGGCAGCCCACCACCATCCGGATTCCCGGAACAGGTCGGTGGGCCACTCGCGTGCTGCACGTATGTGCCCAGACCAGGGAGCGGCTGCCCGGCTCGTCCGCAGGGACGTGGCGGGTTTCCCAGGCTGCGGATGCGACCTCCCTTAACTCTGGTGAGCCGAAATCCAGGAAAGAGAAGAACACAGTGGCGAATCAGTCCCGCCCCAAGGTCAAGAAGTCGCGTGCCCTCGGCATCGCGCTGACCCCGAAGGCCGTCAAGTACTTCGAGGCCCGCCCCTACCCGCCGGGTGAGCACGGCCGCGGCCGCAAGCAGAACTCGGACTACAAGGTCCGTCTGCTCGAGAAGCAGCGTCTGCGCGCGCAGTACGACGTGTCCGAGCGTCAGCTCGTCCGCGCCTACGAGCGTGCCTCCAAGGTCCAGGGCAAGACCGGTGAGGCCCTGATCATCGAGCTCGAGCGCCGTCTCGACGCGCTGGTCCTGCGTTCGGGCATCGCCCGCACGATCTACCAGGCCCGTCAGATGGTCGTGCACGGCCACATCGAGGTCAACGGCCAGAAGGTCGACAAGCCCTCGTTCCGCGTCCGTCCCGACGACGTCGTGATGGTCCGCGAGCGCAGCCGCAGCAAGACGCTGTTCGAGGTCTCGCGTGCGGGTGGCTTCGCCCCCGACGGCGAGACCCCGCGCTACCTCCAGGTGAACCTCCCGGCCCTGGCGTTCCGCCTGGACCGTGAGCCGAACCGCAAGGAGATCCCGGTGATCTGCGACGAGCAGCTCGTCGTCGAGTACTACGCCCGCTGATCACCAGCCGGGTGTAGCACCTCAGCCCGCCGTCTCCCCGCCCTTCCGGGTGGGCGAGGCGGCGGGTTCGCGCATCTGGGCGGCACCGCGTGCGTGCCGGAGCGGCCCGCGCGGCCCGGGCAGACCCTCCGGCGACCGCGTCCGGCCCCGTCCCAGCGCCCGCGCCACCGCCGTCTCCCGCCCCAGCTCCGCCCCCTGCCGTACGCACTCCTCGTACCGCTCGTCGCCCAGGCGCTCCCGGGCCGTCGCCTCGCACTGTTCGTGCGGGGCGTTGTAGTACGCCGAGCCGAACAGCCGCAGCCCCACCGAGGGCCACATGTCCGCCGCGGCCCCCTGCAGCACCGCGGCCTCCGCCGCGTCGCCCTCCGCGGCCGTGACCAGGGCCAGCAGTTCCATCACCAGCACCGAGCCGAGCAGGTCGTGGAACGTGTGCGCGCTGGCCAGACAGTCCGTCAGCAGCGCGCGGGCGGTGACGAGGTCACCCTCCCGCCAGGCCGCGTACGCCAGGACGTACAGCGCGTACGAACGCGTCCACCGCTCCCCGTGGTCCTCGCACACCTGCCGGACGTCCTCGCAGAGCGTCACCGCGTCCCGCAGATCACCCTGGAACGCCCGGGTCATGGCCAGCTCGACCTGGCTCATCAGGACGTTGCTGTTGAGCTCGCCGATCGCCCGGTAGCGCGTGAGCGCCGAGCGCAGCAGGGTCTCCGCGCGAGCCATGTCGTCCGTGACCAGGGCCAGACAGCCGGCGCGATGCTCCGCGTACGCCAGCGCGGTCGGGCTGGCGACGCGCTCCGCCTCCTCCCGACACTCCTGGAGCGCCGCCAGCGCGTGCACCGAGTCGCCCTGGAGGATCGCGACATAGCCGAGCACCCACAGGGCCTTCAGCCGCGAACGCTCGTTGGCCGTCCGGTCGGCGTCCAGCTCGACGCTCCGCTCCAGCCAGCGCCGCCCCTCCGACAGCCGGCCGCAGCCGGCCCAGTAGAACCACAGGGAGCCCGCCAGATACTGGCCCAGATGCGCCTCGTCCGGCTCGGTCAGGCAGTACTCCAGGGCACGGCGCAGGTTCGGCAGCTCCGTCTCGACGCGGGCGGCCACCTCGTTCTGCCGGGGCGAGAACCAGTCCAGCTCGCACCAGGTGGCCAGGCCCATGTACCAGTCGCGGTGCCGTCGCCGCAGCCTGGTCGCGTCGCCCATGGCCTCCAGCCAGTCGGCGCCGTACGCCCGCAGCGTGGCCAGCATGCGGTAGCGCACACCCGTCGGGGTGTCCTCCCGGGCCACCACGGACTGGGCGAGGAGCTCCGACAGGACGTCGAGGACGTCGTCGGCGTCCAGGCCGTTCCCGCTGCACACGTACTCGGCGGCCGCCAGGTCGAACCGCCCGGCGAACACCGACAGCCGCGCCCACAGCAGCCGTTCCCCCGGCGTACACAGCTCATGGCTCCAGCCGATCGCCGTACGCAGGGTCTGATGGCGCGGGAGAGCGTCCCGCGCGCCACCGGTCAGCAGCCGGAACCGGTCGTCGAACCGGTCCAGCAGCTGTCCGGGGGACAGCGCCCGCAGCCGCCCCGCCGCCAGCTCGATCGCCAGGGGGATCCCGTCCAGGCGCCGGCACAGCTCCCGTACCTCCCCGTCGTCGGTGACCGTCAGCCCCTGCCGGGCGGCCCGCTCGACGAACAGCTCCACCGCCGCGTCCTCGTCCAGTGGTGCCAGCGGGAAGAGACGCTCGCCCGCCACCCCGAGCGGTCTGCGGCCCGCGGCGAGGACCGTCAGGCCCGGCAGCTGCCGCAGCAGGTCGCCCACCAGCGTGGCGCAGGCCTCCACGAGATGCTCGAACCCGTCCAGGACCAGCAGGAGTTGACGCCCGGCGAGCCGGGCGAGCAGCGTCTCGTGCGGGGGCCGCGTGGTGTGGTCGGTCAGTCCCAGGGCCTCCACGACCGCGTACGCCACGAACTCCGGATCGCGCAGCGGTGCCAGCTCCACCCGCCACACCCCGTCGTCCGGCGCCCGCCGCGCCGCCGCCCGGGCCACCAGGCGCGACTTGCCGACACCGCCGGCCCCGGTCACCGTCACCAGCCGTGCGGCGTCGAGCGCCCCGGCGAGTCCGGCGAGTTCGCCGGCCCGCCCCACGAACGGGTCGGTCTCCAGGGGAAGGTTGCCGTCCGACGGGCGGTCCTCACGCTGCTGATCTCGCATGGCACACGGAGCGTACTGAGTCGTGTTCATTCCGTACAATCGCCCTGCGCGACTCCGGTGGGCACGGGCGGTAATCCGGTACGGAGCGGCACGCCCGGCGCGATAGGCTCGGTGCACGACTTTTTCGATGCAGAGGCACGTTTCAGGGAGCGGGTGCGCAGTGTCCGGTGGAGAGGTGGCCGGGATCCTGGTGGCCGTCTTCTGGGCGATCCTGGTCTCCTTCCTCGCCGTTGCACTGGTGAGGCTGGCCCAGACGCTCAGGGCGACCACCAAGCTTGTGGCGGACGTGACCGAGCAGGCCGTCCCGCTGCTGGCGGACGCCTCCTCGGCGGTGCGCTCGGCGCAGACCCAGATCGACCGGGTCGACTCGATCGCCTCGGACGTCCAGGAGGTGACGTCGAACGCGTCGGCGCTGTCGACGACGGTCGCGTCCACCTTCGGCGGCCCCCTGGTGAAGGTCGCCGCCTTCGGCTACGGCGTCCGCCGGGCCCTCGGCGGCCGACGCGACGACGACGTGCCCGCCAAGGCGCCCCGGCGTACCGTGATCGTGGGCCGCACCGTCCCGGCCGCGCGGCGCGAGAGGCGCAACGCCCGCGGAAAGAAGGACTGACCGAGCGATGTTCCGCCGTACGTTCTGGTTCACCACGGGTGTCGCCGCCGGTGTGTGGGCCACCACCAAAGTCAACCGCAAGCTGAAGCAGCTGACCCCCGAGAGCCTCGCCGCGACCGCGGCGAACAAGGCGGTCGAGGCCGGCCACCGGCTCAAGGACCGCGCGGTGGGCTTCGCGCTCGATGTCCGCCACAACATGGCGCAGCGGGAGGCGGAACTGGGGGAGGCTCTGGGGATCCACGAGAACCCCGAACTCGCCGCTCCCCGGAGCTTCGTCGCCATCGAGAACCGCAACAACCCGAAGTACGTCGAGAGGTCGACGTACTCGTACAACCGGAATGAGGACCACTGATGGAGTCGGCTGAGATCCGCCGCCGCTGGCTGAGCTTCTTCGAGGAGCGCGGGCACACCGTCGTCCCTTCGGCGTCGCTCATCGCGGACGACCCGACTCTGCTCCTGGTCCCGGCCGGCATGGTGCCGTTCAAGCCCTACTTCCTGGGTGAGGTCAAGCCGCCGTTCGCGCGCGCCACCAGTGTGCAGAAGTGCGTGCGCACGCCCGACATCGAAGAGGTCGGAAAGACCACCCGCCACGGCACGTTCTTCCAGATGTGCGGCAACTTCTCTTTCGGTGACTACTTCAAGGAAGGCGCCATCAAGTACGCCTGGGAGATGCTCACCAGCTCCCAGGACAAGGGTGGTTACGGCCTGGAGCCGGAGAAGCTCTGGATCACCGTCTACCAGGACGACGACGAGGCCGAGCGGATCTGGCGCGACGTCGTCGGCGTGCCCGCCGAGCGCATCCAGCGCCTGGGCATGAAGGACAACTACTGGTCCATGGGCGTGCCCGGCCCGTGCGGCCCCTGTTCCGAGATCAACTACGACCGCGGTCCCGACTTCGGCGTCGAGGGCGGCCCCGCCGTCAACGACGAGCGGTACGTGGAGATCTGGAACCTCGTCTTCATGCAGTACGAGCGGGGCGAGGGCATCGGCAAGGACAACTTCGAGATCCTCGGGGACCTGCCGAGCAAGAACATCGACACGGGCCTCGGCCTGGAACGCCTCGCCATGATTCTGCAGGGCGTGCAGAACATGTACGAGATCGACACCTCCATGGCCGTCATCAGGAAGGCCACCGAGCTGACCGGTGTCGAGTACGGCGCGTCGCACGACTCCGACGTCTCCCTGCGCGTGGTCACCGACCACATGCGGACGTCCGTGATGCTGATCGGCGACGGCGTGACCCCCGGCAACGAGGGCCGCGGTTACGTGCTGCGCCGCATCATGCGCCGCGCCATCCGCAACATGCGGCTGCTGGGCGCCACCGGTCCGGTCGTCAAGGACCTCATCGACGTCGTGATCGAGATGATGGGCCAGCAGTACCCGGAGCTCGTCACCGACCGGCAGCGCATCGAGACCGTGGCCCTCGCCGAGGAGGCCGCCTTCCTCAAGACACTGAAGGCCGGCACGAACATCCTCGACACGGCCATCACCGACACCAAGGAGTCCGGCGGCACGGTGCTCGCCGGCGACAAGGCCTTCCTGCTCCACGACACCTGGGGCTTCCCGATCGACCTCACCCTCGAAATGGCCGCCGAGCAGGGGCTTTCGGTGGACGAGGACGGTTTCCGGCGGCTGATGAAGGAGCAGCGGGACAAGGCCAAGGCCGACGCCCAGGCCAAGAAGACGGGCCACGCCGACCTCGGCGCCTACCGTCAGATCGCCGACGCCGCCGGTGAGACCGAGTTCATCGGCTACGACCGGACCGACGGCGAGTCGCGCATCGTCGGCATCCTGGTCGACGGTGTCTCCTCGCCCGCCGCCACCGAGGGCGACGAGGTCGAGATCGTCCTCGACCGCACCCCGTTCTACGCCGAGGGCGGCGGCCAGATCGGTGACACCGGCCGTATCAAGGTCGACACCGGTGCCGTCATCGAGATCCGCGACTGCCAGAAGCCCGTCCCGGGTGTGTACGTCCACAAGGGCGTCGTCCAGGTCGGCGAGGTCACCGTCGGTGCCCAGGCCCAGGCCACCATCGACTCCCGTCGCCGGACGGCCATCGCCCGCGCCCACTCGGCCACGCACCTCACCCACCAGGCCCTGCGCGACGCTCTCGGCCCGACGGCCGCCCAGGCCGGTTCCGAGAACCAGCCCGGCCGCTTCCGCTTCGACTTCGGGTCCCCCTCGGCCGTTCCGACGACCGTCATGACCGACGTCGAGCAGAAGATCAACGAGGTGCTCGCCCGTGACCTGGACGTGCACGCGGAGATCCTGAGCCTCGACGAGGCCAAGAAGCAGGGCGCCATCGCCGAGTTCGGCGAGAAGTACGGCGAGCGCGTCCGCGTCGTGACCATCGGCGACTTCTCCAAGGAGCTGTGCGGCGGCACGCATGTGCACAACACCTCCCAGCTCGGCCTGGTCAAGCTGCTCGGCGAGTCCTCGATCGGCTCCGGCGTACGGCGTATCGAGGCTCTGGTGGGCGTCGACGCCTACAACTTCCTCGCCCGCGAGCACACGGTCGTCGCCCAGCTCCAGGAGCTGATCAAGGGTCGTCCCGAGGAGCTCCCGGAGAAGGTCTCCGTCATGCTCGGCAAGCTCAAGGACGCCGAGAAGGAGATCGAGAAGTTCCGCGCCGAGAAGGTGCTCCAGGCCGCCGCCGGTCTCGCCGAGTCCGCCAAGGACGTCCACGGTGTGGCGGTCGTCACCGGCCAGGTGCCGGACGGCACGGCCCCGGACGACCTGCGCAGGCTGGTGCTCGACGTGCGGGGCCGCATCCAGGGCGGCCGGGCCGTCGTGGTGGCGCTGTTCACGGTCAACAACGGCAAGCCGCTGACGGTCATCGCCACCAACGACGCGGCCCGCGAGCGTGGCCTCAAGGCCGGTGAGCTGGTCCGCACGGCCGCCAAGACCCTCGGCGGCGGCGGTGGCGGCAAGCCGGACGTCGCCCAGGGCGGTGGCCAGAACCCGGCCGCCGTCGGTGAGGCGGTCGAGGCCGTCGAGCGGCTGGTCGCCGAGACCGCGAAGTAAGAGACGGTCAAGAGGAAGTAAGAGACGGTCAAGAGGATGAGAAGAGGACGTCGGCTCGCGATCGACGTCGGGGACGCCCGGATCGGGGTCGCCTCGTGCGACCCCGACGGGATCCTCGCCACCCCGGTGGAGACCGTCCCCGGCCGGGACGTCCCGGCGGCTCAGCGCAGGCTGAAGCAGCTCGTCGAGGAGTACGAACCGATCGAGGTCGTCGTCGGGCTCCCACGCTCCCTCAAGGGGGGCGAGGGCCCGGCCGCGATCAAGGTCCGCGGCTTCGTCCAGGAGCTCGCCCGGGGGATCGCCCCCGTCGCGGTCCGGCTCGTCGACGAGCGGATGACCACGGTGACGGCGACTCAGGGACTGCGGGCCTCGGGTGTGAAATCCAAGAAGGGCCGGTCGGTCATCGATCAGGCCGCCGCTGTGATCATCCTTCAGCAGGCGTTGGAATCCGAACGGGTGTCAGGTAAACCACCCGGCGAGGGCGTCGAAGTGGTCATCTGATCGCGATACGGTAACGTTCCGCGCGATGCGGCGGTGTTCGAACAGTCGACGCACAGCAAAAGAGGCGGAACGTCAACCGGCCCGCAAGCCGCATGATCGCCGCCTCGCGGCTCTAGGGGATCGATGACTGAGTATGGCCGGGGCCCAGGCTCCGAACCGTGGCATCCGGAGGACCCGTTGTACGGGGACGGCGGATGGGAAGGGCAGCAGGCCCAAGCGGGTCTTCAGTCTGCCTACGGCGGCCAGCAGCAGCACTATCCGCAGCAGCCGCAGCAGCCGCAGCAGCCGCAGCAGCAGGAGTACGGCGACTGGGGCAGCGGTCACCAGCAGGTCGCCTACGGCCAGGCGCAGCAGTACGACCAGCAGCAGTACCCGGACCAGTCGCAGCAGCAGTACCCCGGCCAGTCGCAGCAGCAGTACCAGCAGTACGACCAGCAGCAGCAACACCAGCAACAACAACAGCAGCAGCAACAGCAGTACCAGCAGGGCGGCTGGGACGGCACCGGCACGCACGCGCACGTCCCCTACGCCGCCGACCCGGGTGATCCCTACGGTCAGCAGGCCGTGGCCTACGGCGCCGAACAGCCCGACTTCTACGGCACCCCCGAGGCGTACCCCCCGCCCGAGCCGCCCAGTCGTCGGCGCGCCGAGCCGGAACCCAAGGTCGACTGGGATCCAGGCCCCGACCAGGGCGAACACGCCTTCTTCGCGGCCGGTGGCGACGAGGACGATGACGGCGACGACGAGGCGGACAGCCGGCGCGGCCGTGGCGACAAGCGGGGCAAAGGCGGTGGCACGGGCAAGAAGCGTCGTAACGGCTGTGCCTGCCTGGTCGTCGTGCTGGTGTTCGGCGGCGGCCTCGCCGGGGTCGGCTATTTCGGCTACCAGTTCTACCAAAATCGTTTCGGCACGGCGCCGGACTACGCGGGCGACGGAATCGCCGAGACGGTGAGCGTCGAGATCCCCAAAGGCGCCGGCGGCTACGACATCGGCCGCAAGCTGAAGGACGCGGGCGTCGTGAAGAGCGTCGACGCCTTCGTCTCCGCGCAGCAGCAGAATCCCAAGGGGAACGCGATTCAGGCGGGCGCGTACATCCTGAAGAAGGAGATGTCCGCGGAAAGCGCTGTCGCGATGATGCTCGACCCGAAGAGCCAGGCCAATGTCATGGTCACTCCGGGTCAGCGCAACGTGTCCGTCTACACCTCGATCGACAAGAAGCTCGGCCTTTCCACCGGCAGCACCAGGAAAGTCGCCGAGAAGGAATTCAAGAGCCTCGGCGTGCCGAGCTGGGCGAACAGCAACAAGGACATCAAGGACCCGCTGGAGGGCTTCCTCTTCCCGGGCACCTATCCCGCGGCCAAGGGCATGAAGCCCGAGGCGGTCCTGAAGCAGATGGTCACGCAGGCCAATGAGATCTACGGGAAGTACGACCTCTCCGCCAAGGCCAAGGCGTTCGACCTGGACAACCCGCTCCAGGTCATCACGGTCGCCAGCCTCGTCCAGGCCGAGGGCAAGACGCACGACGACTTCCGCAAGATGGCCGAGGTGATCTACAACCGCCTCAAGCCGACGAACACCGAGACCAACCGCCTGCTCCAGTTCGACTCGACCTTCAACTACCTGAAGAACGAGAGCAACATCCACATCAGCGAGTCCGAGATCAACAGCAACAAGGACCCGTACAACACTTACACCAACAAGGGTCTGCCGCCCGGTCCCATCGGCAACCCTGGCGAGGAAGCGCTGAAGGCGGCGCTGAATCCGACCGACGAGGGCTGGATCTACTTCGTGGCGACCGACGGTCAGAGCAACACCGAATTCGCGAAGACCTACGACGAATTCCAGCGACTCAAGGAAAAGTTCGATGCCAGTACGGGCAACTGACGCCCGCCGGGCCGCCGTACTCGGTTCGCCCATCGCCCACTCCCTCTCGCCGGTGCTGCACCGCACCGCGTACGCGGAGCTGGGGCTCGTCGACCGGACGTACGACCGGTTCGACGTCGACGAGGCCGCCCTGCCCGCGTTCTTCGCGGAGCTCGGGCCGGAGTGGGCGGGGCTGTCGCTGACCATGCCGCTGAAGCGAGCGGTCATCCCGCTGCTGGACGAGATCAGCGACACGGCGGCCTCGGTCGAGGCCGTCAACACGGTCGTGTTCACCGACGACGGCCGCCGCCTCGGCGACAACACCGACATTCCCGGCATGGTCGCCGCGCTGCGCGAGCGGGGCGTCGCACAGGTCGACAGCGCGGCCGTCCTCGGCGCGGGCGCCACCGCCTCCTCGGCGCTGGCCGCGCTGGCCCGCGTCTGCACCGGCGAGGTCGTCGCCTACGTCCGCAGCGCGGCGCGGGCCGCCGAGATGCGGCGGTGGGGCGAGCGGCTCGAGGTGGACGTCCGTACCGCCGACTGGGCGGACGCGGCCGAGGCCCTGCACTTCCCGCTGGTCGTCGCCACCACCCCGGCCGGTACCACGGACGCCCTCGCCGCGGCCGTGCCCGAGCGGCCCACCACCCTCTTCGACGTCCTCTACGACCCCTGGCCCACCACCCTGGCGGCCCGCTGGTCGATGTACGGCGGGGCCGTCGTCAGCGGCCTGGACCTGCTGGTCCACCAGGCGGTGCTCCAGGTCGAGCAGATGACGGGTCGCGCCCCGGCACCCGTGGAGGCCATGCGCAAGGCGGGCGAGCACGCCCTGGCGGCCCGCTGAGCGTGTCGCACGTCGCGTCGCTCGGCGCTCTCTTCGGCGTTCCGCCGAGAGCGCGGTGACGGATCCGACGGCCTTCGGTCGCCGGTCGTGCGGTTCTCCGCGCACCTGAGGGGACCGGGCACCGCGGCGGACCTCGGCGGTCCGCCTGATGGACCGGCTGCCGGGTTCGGCTCGCGGACGTGGGAGGATCGGAGGTGGCGGGCCGGGGCCGCGCACCTGGTCGCGCCGTCGCCGTACGCGAGGACGCGCGTACGCAGGGCAGTACGAGGGCGCGAGCACTGAGGAGCACCGTTGAGCAGGCTGCGTTGGCTGACCGCGGGGGAGTCCCACGGTCCTGCACTCGTCGCGACGCTGGAGGGTCTTCCCGCCGGCGTCCCGATCACCACGGACATGGTGGCGGACCATCTGGCGAGGCGGCGGCTGGGCTATGGCCGCGGTGCACGGATGAAGTTCGAGCGGGACGAGGTCACCTTCCTCGGCGGCGTCCGGCACGGCCTCACCATGGGCTCCCCGGTCGCGGTCATGGTGGGCAACACCGAGTGGCCCAAGTGGGACAAGGTCATGGCGGCCGACCCCGTGGACCCGGCGGAGCTCGCCGAACTCGCCCGCAACGCGCCGCTGACCCGGCCGCGCCCCGGCCACGCCGACCTGGCCGGCATGCAGAAGTACGGCTTCGACGAGGCCCGGCCGATCCTGGAGCGGGCCTCCGCCCGCGAGACCGCGGCGCGCGTCGCGCTCGGCGCCGTCGCCCGGTCGTACCTGAAGGAGACGGCCGGCATCGAGATCGTCTCGCACGTCGTGGAGCTGGCCGCCGCCAAGGCGCCCTACGGCGTCGTCCCGACCCCCGCCGATGTCGAGAAGCTCGACGCCGACCCGGTGCGCTGCCTGGACGCGGACGCGTCGAAGGCGATGGTCGCGGAGATCGACCAGGCCCACAAGGACGGCGACACCCTCGGCGGAGTGGTCGAGGTGCTCGCGTACGGCGTGCCGGTGGGCCTCGGCTCGCACGTGCACTGGGACCGCCGGCTGGACGCGCGCCTGGCCGCCGCCCTCATGGGCATCCAGGCGATCAAGGGCGTCGAGGTCGGCGACGGCTTCGACCTGGCCCGGGTGCCCGGCTCGAAGGCGCACGACGAGATCCTCACCACCGGCGACGGCATCAAGCGGGCCACCGGCCGCTCCGGCGGCACCGAGGGCGGCCTGACCACCGGTGAGCTGCTGCGGGTGCGCGCCGCCATGAAGCCCATCGCGACCGTGCCGCGCGCCCTGCAGACCGTGGACGTCGCCACCGGCGAGGCCGCCCAGGCCCACCACCAGCGCTCCGACGTGTGCGCGGTCCCCGCGGCCGGCATCGTCGCCGAGGCGATGGTCGCGCTGGTGCTGGCGGACGCGGTGGCGGAGAAGTTCGGCGGCGACAGCGTCGCCGAGACCCGTCGCAACGTGCGGTCGTACCTCGACAACCTGCACATCCGATGAGCGGGCCGCTGGTCGTCCTGGTCGGGCCGATGGGGGTGGGCAAGTCCACCGTCGGCCGGCTGCTCGCCGAGCGGCTCGGCGTCGCCTACCGCGACAGCGACGACGACATCGTCGAAGCACAGGGGCGGAGCATCGCCGAGATCTTCGTCGACGAGGGCGAGGCCGCCTTCCGGGAGATCGAGAAGGAGTCCGTGCGGCGGGCGCTGGCCGTGCACGACGGCATCCTGGCGCTCGGCGGCGGCGCGGTGCTCGACGCCGACACGCGCGGGCTGCTGGCCGGGCTGCCTGTGGTCTATCTCTCGATGGACGTCGAGGAGGCCGTCAAGCGCACCGGCCTCAACACGGCCCGCCCGCTGCTCGCGGTGAACCCGCGCAAGCAGTGGCGCGAGCTCATGGAGGCCCGCCGCCACCTGTACGAGGAGATCGCCACGGCCGTCGTGGCGACGGACGGCCGTACCCCCGAAGAGGTCACCCGAGCCGCCCTGGACGCACTGGAGTTGAAGGAAGCATGAGCGAGTCTGTGACGCGGATCCAGGTCGGCGGCAGCGCGGGCTCCGCGCCGTACGAGGTCCTGGTCGGGCGTCAGCTGCTGGGCGAGCTCGGCGGACTGATCGGCGACAAGGCACGCAGGGTCGCGATCATCCATCCCGAGGCGCTGGCCGAGACCGGCGACGCCCTGCGGGCCGACCTGGCCGAGCAGGGCTTCGAGGCCGTCGCGATCCAGGTGCCCAACGCGGAGGAGGCCAAGACCGCCGAGGTCGCCGCCTACTGCTGGAAGGCGCTCGGCCAGTCCGGGTTCACCCGCACCGACGTGGTCGTGGGCGTCGGTGGCGGTGCCACCACGGACCTCGCCGGGTTCGTCGCCGCGACCTGGCTGCGCGGGGTGCGCTGGATCGCCGTCCCGACCACCGTGCTCGGCATGGTGGACGCGGCCGTCGGCGGCAAGACCGGCATCAACACAGCCGAGGGCAAGAACCTCGTCGGCGCCTTCCACCCGCCGGCCGGCGTGCTGTGCGACCTGGCGGCGCTGGACTCGCTCCCGGTCAACGACTACGTCTCCGGACTCGCCGAGATCATCAAGGCCGGTTTCATCGCCGACCCGGTGATCCTGGAGCTCATCGAGTCCGACCCCGAGGCCGCCCGCACCCCCGCGGGCCCGCACACCGCCGAGCTCATCGAGCGTTCCATCAAGGTCAAGGCCGACGTCGTGTCGTCCGACCTGAAGGAGTCGGGGCTGCGCGAGGTCCTCAACTACGGGCACACCCTCGCGCACGCCATCGAGAAGAACGAGCGCTACAAGTGGCGCCACGGCGCGGCCGTCTCGGTCGGCATGCACTTCGCCGCCGAACTGGGCCGGCTGGCCGGCCGCCTCGACGACGCCACGGCCGACCGGCACCGCGCGGTCCTGGAGTCGGTGGGTCTGCCGCTGCACTACCGCTACGACCAGTGGCCCAAGCTGCTGGAGGCCATGAAGGTCGACAAGAAGTCCCGCGGCAACCTGCTGCGCTTCATCGTCCTCGACGGACTGGCCAAGCCGACCGTCCTGGAGGGACCCGACCCGGCGGTACTGCTCGCCGCGTACGGCGAAGTGGGCGAGTAAGTCCCGCGGCGCCCCGTCCGCCCGATTCTCTTTGCACGCCGGGCACTTCGGACCGCCCCCGGCCGTTCACCAAACGGCAGCCGAGGGCGGTACCGTTCGGACGGGGGTACCTCTCACGCCCTTTAGGCTGTGGGGGGAGAGCGGGGTTTGCACCCCTTGCCATCGCCTATTGCCTGTACGAGACGGAGTGGCACCGGATGCAGCACGCAGTGGGTTCTCCGCTGCCGCCGCCCCACCAGCCGGGGCACGGTCCGGCGGCCGGCTGGTCGCCGCCCGCGCAGCACCAGGGACCGCATCAACCGGGCGTACACCAGGGGCCCGCCCCAGTGCCGCCGCCTCCTCCCGCACCGGGATTCGCCGGCGGGTCGGCGTCGGGGCCGGTGCCTCCCGTCCCGCACGCGCCGCCGCACGTGGTGCCGCAGCACTCCCCGGCCCCGCCGGCCGCGGACACCACCGGCCATGTCCCGCTGCCGCCCGGCGGCCCGGTCGCCATGCCCAGCGTGCCGCCCACCGCCACGACCGCCCCCGATCCGACGACCACCACCCTCGCGGTGCTGCTCATCGGCCCCGCGGGCGCGGGCAAGACCAGCGTCGCCAAGTTCTGGGCCGACCACCGTCGCGTGCCCACCGCGCACATCAGCCTCGACGACGTACGCGAATGGGTCCGCTCCGGCTTCGCCGACCCGCAGTCGGGGTGGAACGACAACTCCGAGGCGCAGTACCGCCTGGCCCGCCGCACCTGCGGCTTCGCCGCGCGCAACTTCCTCGCCAACGGCATCTCGTGCATTCTCGACGACGCCGTCTTCCCCGACCGGCCGGTCGTGGGACTCGGCGGCTGGAAGCGGCACGTGGGGCCCGGCCTGCTCCCGGTGGTCCTGCTGCCGGGCCTGGACATCGTCCTGGAGCGCAACGCGGAGCGCAGCGGCAACCGCCGCCTCACCGACGAGGAGGTCGCCCGTATCCACGGTCGCATGGCCGGCTGGTACGGCTCGGGCCTTCCGATCATCGACAACTCCCAGCTGGACGTACCGGCGACGGCACGTGTCCTGGACGACGTCCTGGCCCGTTCGATCGCCAGCCCGCCGCAGTGGTGACCGGAGTGCCCCGGAGCCGGTAGGGGGAGTTCCCCGATCGTCGCCGCCCACTCGGCCCTCCCGACCGGCGGGATCGCGCCCCCGCTCGTAGGCTCGGCTCATGTCAGAGGTGTACGCGGCCCGCCGGACGCGGCTAAGGGAGCGTTGCAACGCGAGTGGCAGCGCGGCGGCGCTGATCTCCCGAGCCGCCAATGTGCGCTACCTCGCGGGCGCCGCCCCGCTGGGTGCCGTCCTGCTGCTGGGAAAGCGCGAGGACCTGCTGGTCTGCACCGCCCCGCCGGACGAGCGGCCCTCGGAGGGCCGGCCCGACGAGGCGCTGCGCGTGCACGTCCTGTCCGGGCCGGGCGCCGATCCGGCCGTCGCCGCCGCCGACCTCGTCACGGCCCAGGACGCCGACTCCCTCGCCGTCGAGGAACACCACCTCACCGTGGCCCGGCACCGAGCCATCCGCTCGGTCGCCCCCCGGCTGCGCCTCGCGGACCTGGGCGGCGCGGTCGAACAGCTCAGGGTGGTCAAGGACGAGGAGGAGATCTCCTGCCTCCGGATCGGCGCGGAGATCGCCGATCAGGCGCTCGGCGAGCTGCTGGAGTCCATCCTCGTCGGGCGCACCGAACGCCACCTCGCCCTCGAACTGGAGCGGCGCCTCGTCGACCACGGTGCCGACGGCCCCGCCTTCGCGACCTCCGTCGCCACCGGCCCGAACTCCGGTCGGCGCACCCACGCGCCCACCGACCGCAGGGTCGAGGAGGGGGATTTCCTGTCGGTGTGCCTGGGCGCCACGTACCACGGCTACCGCTGCGAGATCGGTCGCACCTTCGTCATCGGCACCTCGCCCGCCGACTGGCAGATCGAGCTGTACGACCTCGTCTTCGCCGCCCAGCGGGCCGGCCGGGAGTCCCTGGTGCCGGGCGCGGCCTACCGTGACGTGGACCGCGCCGCCCGCCATGTACTGGGCTCCGCGGGGTACCGCGAGGGCCTCTCACCGCTCACCGGGCACGGCGTCGGACTCGAAATCGACGAGGACCCGCAGCTGGCCCCCGCGGCCATGGGTAAACTGGACGCTTGCGTGCCGGTCACCGTCGAACCGGGGGTCCACCTCCCGGGACGGGGCGGAGTCCGGATCGATGACACGCTCGTCGTACGCCCCGAGGCGGACGGCGGACCCGAGCTACTCACCATCACGACCAAGGAGCTGCTCGCGCTCTAGCGATCCCGGGGAAGCACGCACTTCCCGGGTGCCGCCGGAGCACGGGCCCCCGGGGTCGTCCACGTCAGTCCAGGAGATTCCGCAACCGTGGCTTCCACGAACGACCTCAAGAACGGCCTGGTGCTCAAGCTCGAAGGCGGCCAGCTCTGGTCCGTCGTCGAGTTCCAGCACGTCAAGCCCGGCAAGGGCCCGGCCTTCGTGCGCACCAAGCTGAAGAACGTGCTCTCCGGCAAGGTCGTCGACAAGACGTTCAACGCCGGTGTCAAGGTCGAGACGGCCACTGTCGACAAGCGCGACATGCAGTTCTCGTACATGGACGGCGAGTACTTCGTCTTCATGGACATGGACACGTACGACCAGCTGATGATCGACCGCAAGACGGTCGGCGACGCGGCCAACTTCCTCATCGAGGGCTTCACGGCCACCGTCGCGCAGCACGAGGGCGAGGTGCTCTTCGTCGACCTGCCGGCCGCCGTCGAGCTGACCATCCAGGAGACCGAGCCCGGTGTCCAGGGCGACCGCTCCACCGGTGGCACCAAGCCCGCCACGCTGGAGACCGGCCACCAGATCCAGGTCCCGCTCTTCATCACCACCGGTGAGAAGATCAAGGTCGACACCCGCACGAGTGACTACCTCGGCCGGGTGAACAGCTAACCGTGGCTGCCCGCAACACGGCCCGCAAGCGCGCCTTCCAGATCCTCTTCGAGGGCGACCAGCGCGGCGCGGACGTCCAGACGGTCCTCGCGGACTGGGTCCGGCTCTCGCGGGCCGACACCCGGCAGCCGCCGGTGAGCGAGTACACGATGGAGCTGGTCGAGGGCTACGCGGAACACGCGCGGCGCATCGACGAGCTGATCGCCCAGTACTCGGTCGGCTGGACGCTCGACCGGATGCCGGTCGTCGACCGCAACATCCTGCGTCTCGGCGCCTACGAGCTGATCTGGGTCGACGCGACTCCGGACGCCGTGGTGCTGGACGAGATGGTGCAGCTGGCGAAGGAGTTCTCCACGGACGAGTCGCCCTCGTTCGTCAACGGCCTGCTCGGCCGTCTGAAGGAGCTGAAGCCCTCGCTGCGTCGCGACGAGGCGTAGCGGGCACCGGAAGGCCGGGAGCTCTTTATAATGAATTAGGGCCGGCAGCGAGTATTGTGTGGGTGT
>NZ_JBHWCC010000090.1:0-24105 GCF_042735715.1 Streptomyces sp. NPDC059582 | reverse complement strand
CCGCTGAGCGGCGGACCATCGTCGTCCGTGTGTCCGCGCCGGTGGCCGACGCGGCCGTCCCGGCCACTGCACCAGGACCTCTCGTCCCGATACCGCCGGGCTCGCCGGGTTCGGTCAGCCGGCCCGATCGGAACCGCGGACCCTAGCGGGCGGTGCGTCCGCCGGGCTCGGGCAGGTGCTCGCCGGGCACCACCGTCGGGTCGGCCACCGGCCGGCCGGTCGCGGTGGGAGACGTGCCGGTGGCCAGGAACGACCGTGCCGTGGCGGACGTCTTCGACACCTCACCGTTCGCGAACGAGTAGGTGGTGGTCCAGGCGCTGTTCGCGGCGATCGCGGAACTGATGGCGGTGCGGTTGGCGACCGAGTACGACGCGTTCCCGCCGAAGGTCTGCACGCCCCAGATGCTCGCGGCCTCCTCGTTCAGGTACTTCGAGGCGGGCGCCGAGAGCGCGGACGAGGCCGACCAGAGCATCGGGCCGTAGGTGGCGGCGGCCGCGCCGGCCGCGACCGCGTTCTGCCAGTTCCGGGTGTCCTCGACGGTGGCCACGGTCGGCGAGGACCACCAGAACCGGGCCAGGTTCGCGGCGACGTCCTCGTGTGTCTTGCCGCCGACGGTCCAGAAGCTCCAGCTCTTGGTGAACGCCGTGTGCTCCATCGCCCAGGTCGCGTTGGAGCCGACCGTCACCATGTTGGTCTTCTGCGGGTTCAGGGAGTTCAGGTAGTTCTTGACCGAGGACGGGACGGTCTTGCCGTTCGTCAGCACGACCACACCGGTGCCGCGGTAGCCCAGCGCACCGGCCGCCGACGCCGCGGCGATCGGGTCCTGATAGTCACCGCCGTCGGCGACGAAGATCCAGCTCGGGCTCGCGGTGATCTGCTTGGCGACCCGGACCGACAGTGCCGAGAGGTCGGTGCCGTCCAGGCGCAGCGCCTTGTAGCCGAGCGCCTGCACCTGGCTGGCCACCTTCGAGCTGAGGATGCGCGTGCTGCCGTTCAGGTAGACGGTGGCGCCTCGGGGAAGCGAGCGCTTGAGCTCCGCGGCCGCGGCGGAGTCCAGTCCGCTGCCGGAGGTCATCAGGATCGGACCCTGCTTCTCGGGCGCCAGCGCGACGGCCGGCGCCGAGTAGGTGGCGATGCCCTTGTTGACCAGCACCGCGGACCTGGCCGCGACCAGGCCGGGCACATGCGTTCCGCCCGACTTGTCGAACGTCCAGCGGGAGGCGGCGGCGTCGATGCCGACGGAGCCGGTCCCGTAGACCCGCACCAGGGAGTTCTTCCGCAACGGCTGCCAGGCGGGCCTGCCGCCCTTGCCCACCCCGGTGACCTCGGTGGACGTGCCGCTCGCGAGGTCGAGGAGCCGTACCGTCTGCACGTCGTCGGACCAGCCGGCGTGCGAGGTGTGCGCGTCGTAGGCGATCCGGCCGCCGGCCGGGTCCCACGTCGGGTTCAGGTGGTCGTACGCGTCCGTGGTCACCTGCTGGATGTTGCCGCCGCTCGCGTCGGCCGTGAACAGCTGGGTCCGGTCGTCCACCACGCGCGTGAAGACCAGTTGGCTGCCGTCCGCCGAGAACACCGGCGACGAACCGGACGCGATGATCTTCTTCAGAGCCTTGGTGGCGGGGTCGTACGTCCAGATGCCCTGGCTGTCGTAGCAGCCGTGGTTGACGCGCCGTTCGAAGGCCAGGACGCCCGTCGGGCTCGACGTCGGGTGGAGGTCGCAGACCGTCGAAGGCTCCTGAGCGTTCGTCAGCAGCGGTTCCGGGGCCCACGAACCGTCCGAGGGCCCGTAGGCGAGCTGGCCGTCCGTGCTGAACACCACGTACCGGCCGTCCAGCCAGAACGTCGGGTCGTCATACGGCGCGCTGGAGCGCACCTTGGTCGCCCAGGGCAGGGTGATGAGCGAGGTGGCGCCGGTGGCGCGGCCGGTGGCCAGCTGGCCCCATCCGGCCACCAGCCTGCTGCCGTCCGGCGACCAGTTCGGCACGTAGCCGTAGTTCGGGATGTTCGGGACGGAACGCAGACCCGTCCCGTCGGCGTTGACGGTCTCGACGCCCGAGCCGCCGTACAGACCGATCTGACCGGCCGACACATCGGCCGCGGCGGGCGCCGCCTGCGCGCCCGGCGCCATCGCGCCGAGCAGGCCGGCCACCAGCGAGGCGGCCGACGTGATCGCCGCGAGGTCGCGGCGCTTGCGAGAGTTCAAGAGAAAAGCCCCCAGAAAGAGTGCCTGTTCGCCTGCCGAGCGCCTCGCCCCGTCGCGTCCAGGTGTGTGGGTGCACAGACCCTGCGATCCCGGCGCGCGCTCTTGTGCGCAGCGCTCCAGGCCCCCGGCGATCACTCGTCAGCAGACGGACCCTATGTGCCGGCGTGCGATCCACCGCCAACTAAATTTGAACGTTGAATGAACAAATGTGCGAGTCGGCTGCGGCCGGTGAACACCCCGCGGCCACGGCTTACCCGCGCCCGGGCGGGAGCACCTGGTAGGACAGTGGCCGATCGGACCGGCTGTCGGTCACTCGTTCCGGAACGCGCAGGGTGGTGCTGCCGATCAGGCCGTGCGGCGCAGGAGTGCCAGGTACATCGCGTCGGTCCCGTGCAGATGCGGCCACAGCTGTACGTCGGGGCCGTCGCCCAGCGCCGGTACGCCGGGCAGCAACGGCCGGGCGTCGATCAGCTCGGCGTCCGGGAACTGCTTGAGCACGTCGGCGACGACGGCGCGGGTCTCGGCGAGGTGCGGCGAGCAGGTGGCGTAGCCGACGACACCGCCGACCCGCACCGATTCCAGGGCCGTACGCAGCAGATCGCGCTGGAGCGGCGCGAAGTTGTCCAGGTCCTCCGGCCGGCGCCGCCACCGCGCCTCGGGCCGCCGTCGCAGGGCGCCCAGCCCGGTGCACGGCACGTCCATCAGCACCCGGTCGAAGGAGCCGGGCTGCCACGGCGGCCGGGTCCCGTCGGCGGTGATGACCTGGTAGGGCCCGGGGTTGCCGGCCAGGGCCTTCGCCACCAGTCCGGCCCGGTGCGGCTGCTTCTCGGAGGCGAGCAGCAGCGCGCCGCGCTCCGCGGCGAGCGCGGCCAGCAGCGCGGCCTTGCCGCCCGGCCCGGCGCACCCGTCGAGCCACTTCTCGTCCGTCCCCTCGACCGGCGCGTTGGCCAGGGCGAGCGCGACGAGCTGGCTGCCCTCGTCCTGCACACCCGCCCGGCCGTCCTTGACGGCCTCGATCGCACCGGGCTCACCACCCTCGGTGAGCCGCACGGCGAAGGGCGACCAACGCCCCGGTACGGCGGCCTCCTCCCGCAGCAGCTCGTCCGTGGAGGACCGGCCCGGCCGGGCGACCAGGGTCACCTCGGGCCGCTCGTTGTCGGCCTCCAGCAGGTCCTCGATCCCGGCCCGGCCGCCGCCCAGCGAGTCCCACAGCGCGGAGACGACCCAGCGCGGGTGGGAGTGCACGACGGCGAGATGCTCCTCGGGATCGTCGTCGTACGGCGGGGTGATCTGTTCCAGCCATCCGTCGAGGTCGTGCTGCGCGATCTTCCGGAGCACGGCGTTGACGAACTTGGCCCGCCCGTCACCGAGCACCACCCGGGCGAGCTCGACGGAGGCGGAGACGGCCGCGTGGGTCGGGATCCGGGTCCCGAGCAGCTGGTGCGCGCCGAGGCTCAGCACGTCCAGGACCGGCGGGTCGACCTCCCGCAGCGGCCGGTCGACACAGGCGGCGATGATCGCGTCGTACGTCCCCTGCCGCCGCAGCGTGCCGTACACCAGCTCGGTCGCGAGGGCCGCGTCGCGCCCGTCGAAGTCGCCCTTCTCCCGGGCCTTGCGCAGCAGCGGGGGCAGCACGAGGTTGGCGTAGGCGTCCCGCTCGTCCACGGCTCGCAGTGCCTCGAAGGCGAGGATGCGGACGGGGTCCTTCTGGGGCCGTCGGTAGGGCTTGCCGGGCTTGCTGGGCCGACGGGAGGTGTCACTCACGAAAAAGGTGCTCCGGATGTCAGATGGGGATACCCCCCAAGCGTACGTCCCACCGATGTCGGCGCTCCGCTCCGGTGCACCGGCCGGCCGCCGCCCCGTGCCGCTCCCGCGCCGCTCGCCCGATGGTCCTTCGCTGCTCCTTCGCCGCTCCTTCGCTGCTCGCCGAGGGGCTCCGCTGCTCCCCGAGGCGTTCCGCGTCTACCCCCCGAGGCGTTCCGCCTCGCCGATCCGCACGCCCCGCGCCCAGTCCGCCGCCTGCATCGGCTTCTTGCCCTGGGCCTGCACCCACAGCAGCTCGACGGCGTACGAACCGGTGCCGACGTGGACGTTGTTCTTGCCGACGTCCAGGGCGCCCGGGGCGAGGTCGGTCCGCTCCGGCCGGGGCGTGACATGGATGAGCTTGAGCCGCTCGCCGCGGAAGGAGGTCCACGCGCCGGGCGCGGGCGTGCAGCCGCGGACGACCCGGTCGACCCGCAGCGCGGGGGTGGACCAGTCGACCCGGGCGTCCTCGACGGTGATCTTCGGCGCGACGGTGATGCCGTCGGCCGGCTGCGGTACGGCCTTCAGGCTGCCGTCCTCGACGCCGTCCATGGTCGCGGCGAGCAGCCCGGCGCCCGCGAAGGCGAGCCGGGTCAGCAGGTCGCCGCTGGTGTCGGTGGGCCGGATCACCTCGGTGACGGTGCCGTAGACGGGCCCGGAGTCGAGCCCCTCCTCGATGAGGAAGGTGGAGGCCCCGGTGATCTCGTCCCCGGCCATGACGGAGTGCTGCACGGGGGCGGCCCCACGCCAGGCGGGCAGCAGCGAGAAGTGCAGGTTGACCCAGCCGTGGACCGGGATGTCCAGGGCCGTCCTGGGCAGCAGGGCACCGTAGGCGACGACGGGGCAGCAGTCGGGGGCGATCTCCCGCAGCCGCTCCAGGAACTCCGGGTCGCGCGGCTTCCCGGGCTTCAGCACCTCGATCCCGGCCTCCTCCGCCCGCTGGGCCACGGGGGACGCGACCAGCCTGCGCCCACGCCCGGCCGGCGCGTCCGGCCGCGTGACGACGGCGGCCACCTCGTGCCGCCCGGAGGCGAGCAGGGCGTCCAGTGCGGGAACGGCGACCTCGGGGGTACCGGCGAAGACGAGCTTCATGGGTGGGATCGGGCCTCTCGGGCGGGGTGAGCAGCGGCAGCGCACAAGTCTATGACCACGCGGTGAAACCCGGCGACGGCGCCGTACTCCCGCGCGGGCCGGGGACAGTGGCGTCCGGCGAACGCGGAGGCGCACAGCGCACATCCACGCCGGGGGCGTACGCATATGCCCTTACGCCCCCACAGCGTGACCAGCGGAGCGCACACGCGTTGGTCAAGAAAGAGTTGACCGCAACGGGCCGCCCTGGCGGCCCACTTCCTTTCAACGCCGGTTCGAGAGGCTTGTTCATGGCCGACCACGCAACCCACGACGCCCAGGCCCGGGCCAGCCTGCACTTGCTGGTGCGGGACATCGAGCGGGTCCGCCGCCAGGTGGACGCGCTCCGTACGCTCACCGCGCAGTTGGGCAACGTCTACCGCCCGCGGCGCTCCGGCCCTTCCACGGGCTTCGTCGTGTACGGACGCGCTCCCGCCCCGACGGTCCGTCTCGCCCAGGAACTGCGGGACAGTGTCGAGACGCTGGTCACGGCCGCAGTCGACTTCGACCGCTCGCTCGGCTTCTCGTGGGACGCGGTGGGCTCCGCGCTCGGCGTCACCAAGCAGGCGGTGCACCGCCGTTACGGCGCCCGCCGCGCCGCGGCCCAGGCGGCCGCCGAGGCGGAGCGGAGCACGGAGACGTCGGACAACCACACGGTCAGCGTGGGCACCGGCATCCCCGCGGTACCGGTACCGGTGCCTACGGTCCCCGCGGCCCGCTCCATGCCCACCCAGCCGACGGCCGGCAGTCCCGCCCTGCGCGAGGACGTCAGACCGACGGCCTTCCCCGCCCCCCGCAACGGCTGACGCACCTTCACCCCGCCCTCCCGGCAAGCCTCCGGGAGGGCAACTGCCTGCCACGCCTTCCCCGACGTCACGACCACCACGGACCGCGCACCGCCACCCCGATACGCGGGCCTCACGTACAGCCGCAGCGCACCGCCCCCCGGGTCTCCGGACAACCACCACGGACCGCCGGCGAGCACCACGTCCACGCACGCCGCCACTCCAGCCCGACGGCCTGCCGACAGCCGCCGCAGCACCCCTCCCCACGATCAGCCGCAGCACATCGCCGCCGAAATCGTCGCCCCCGCCGACAACCGCGGCGCACCACCGCCGACGACGACACCGACCCCGCCGACAGCCGCAGCGCACCGCCACCCGGCTCACCGGCCCGCCGGACTCGGAAAGACACGGCACACCACCGTCCCGCGCGAACTGTCGCGGCACGCCAACGCCAAGGTCACCGCCGCGCGGATCCCTGCCGCCCACCAGCGGCAAGGTCCACCGGCCCCCGCCGGCCACCACCGTCGGCCGACCGCAGGCCACAGACGGCAGACGGCAGACGGCAGACGGCAGACGGCAGACGGCAGAACCAGACGCCGGACGGGGCGCCGCACCTCACCCGATGTCAGCCGGATCGATCCGTACCCAGACGGGTTCGCTCGCCGCTCCCCCGCCGCCGCCCGTACCCCGGGCCATCCGCGCGGCCTGCGCCGCCTTCAGCGCGGACGCCAGCGCGCCGCCGCTGCCCGGCGGCACCCGGATCAACGCGCGTTCCCAGTGCTCGCCCGGGGGCGGCGCCCCCGGCCGCCGCGGGCGACCCGGGGCGGTGCCGGGCACGGGTACCGGCCCCAACACCTCCGCCTCCCGGGGCAGTTCTACCGCACCGAGGAACGCGGCGACGGCCGCCGCCTGGCCCGACACGGCGGCCATCCGCGACACCGGGGGAAAGCCCAGCTCGGCCCGCTCGGCGAGTTCCCGCACCGCGTGGCCGACGGGGTCCCACCGCACGAGCGCCTGCACCGGCCGCAGGGTCGGTTCGGCGACGACCGCCACGGTCCCGCCGGCGCCCTGCGGCCGCACCAGCGCGGACGCGGCGATCCACCGGCGCAAGGCGTCCTCCCCGGCCCGCAGATCGGGGCGCCCGAGCATGGCCCAGCCGTCGAGCAGCAGGGCCGCCGCGTAACCGCCCTCGGCGACGGGCTCGGCGCCCGGTGTGCTCACCACCAGCGCGGGCGTGCCGGGCACGGTGTCGAGGACGTGCTCACGGCCGGAGGTCCGCACCGGCACCGCCGGAAACGCCCGCCCCAGTTCCTCCGCCGTACGCCGCGCCCCCACGACCTGGGCCCGCAACCGGAACGACCCGCACTCCGGGCAGTGCCAGGCGGCTTCCTCGCGCCCGCACCACCCGCACCACAACGCCCCGCCGTCCCGCGCCTCCAACGGCCCGGCGCAGTGCCGGCACCGGGCGGGCGCCCGGCACTGCGCACAGGCCATCCGGGGTACGTACCCGCGCCGGGGCACCTGGACGAGCACCGGACCGTGCCGCAGTCCTTCCCGGGCGACCTGCCAGGCGAGGCTCGGCAGCCGGGCGGCCCGCGCGGCCTCGTCCCGTGCCAGATCCGCGTCCCCGACGGTCCGCACGAGCGGGGCGGCGCGCCGCACCTGCTCCCGTCCGGCGACCAGCGGCCGCGCCCAGCCGCTCTCGACGAGCTGGGCGGCCTCCACGGTGCAGCCCCAACTACCCAACAGGAAGCCGCACTTGTCCAGAGCGGCCCGCAGCAGAAGCACCTCGCGCGCGTGCGGCTGCGGCGCGTGCTGCTCGCTGTGGCTGTCGTCCCCGTCGTCCCAGAGGGCGACCAGACCGAGATCCCGTACGGGGGCGAACATGGCGGCCCGCGTGCCCACCACGGCCCGTACCGACCCGCGCCGCACCGCGAGCCATTCCCGGTACCGCTTCTCGGGCCCGGCGTCGGCCGTGAGCAGCGCGTGCCGCCCTTCGCCCAGCAGCGCGGTCAACTCGGCGTCGACGCGCGCGGCGGCCCGCCCGTCGGGCACGACGACGAGCGCCCCGCGCCCGGAGGCCAGCGTCGCGGCGACGGCGCGCGCCAGCTCCTCGCTCCACTCGGGCCCCGGCAGGGCGTTCCACACGGCCCGCGGCGCCCCACCCGAGGCCAGGGCGGTCAGGAACGCCGCCCCCTGCTCGTACCGGACCCAGGATCCCGCCTCCGGCGCCGCGGGCGCCGGCAACGGCTCGGGCGAGGGCCGCTGCTCGGCCCGCGCGCTGCGGGGCGGCACGGCGAGCTGGAGCACATCGGCGAGGCTTCCGGCGTACCGATCGGCCACGGCGCGGGCCAGTCCCAGCAACTCCTCGCTCAGCACCGGCTCGGGCGACACCACCTGGGCGAGCGCGGCCAGCGGCCCGGAGTAGTCGGACTCGGCACGCCGCTCCACGAGGAACCCGTCGATGAGCCCCCCGCCCTCACGGCGCCCTTCCCGCACCCGGTGCCGCCCGGCCCCGAACCGCACCCGTACCCGCACGCCGGGCTGCGCGTCCGCGTCGAGCTCCTCGGGAACGGCGTAGTCGAAGTACCGGTCGAGATGCAGTACGCCCTTGTCGACCAGGATCCGCGCGACGGGCAGCTCCTTCGCCAGCGCGGCCCCGCGCCAGGTCCGCGGCTTGGCCCGCGGCACCTTGGCGTTGCGCACGCTCTCCCGGATGAACGCGAGCTGCTCGGGCGGCGCCCCTTCGGCGCCGCCCGTCCCCGTCTCGTTCTCGCTGCTCACGCTTGCATTCTTACCAAACGCGACTGACAACCGACGGCGCCCGCCTCCCGAGGTCCACTCGGCAGCGGCGACACATTCCAGAATCACCGCGCGCCCGGGGGCGCACTCCACCGAAGCAGCCGCGGCCTTCGCACCGGGAGACCGCGAGTGTACGAACCGGCTCCCGCGCGCCGCCACTCGTTTCCGCTCCCGGCAGGGGACCGGGCCGGGCCGCGCACGCGGGACGCCCACGCACGGGACGGGCCCGGCTCTCTCCGCACGGGAGAGCCGGGCCCGGACACACGGGGGAAGCGGGATTACAGACCCGCGGCCTCCCGCAGCGCCTCCACGCGGTCCGTGCGCTCCCACGTGAAGTCGGGGAGCTCACGGCCGAAGTGGCCGTACGCGGCGGTCTGGGCGTAGATCGGGCGGAGCAGGTCGAGGTCGCGGATGATCGCGGCCGGGCGGAGGTCGAAGACCTCGTCGATCGCCTTCTCGATCTTCTCGGCGTCGATCTTGGCGGTGCCGAAGGTCTCGACGAAGAGACCGACGGGCTCGGCCTTGCCGATCGCGTAGGCGACCTGGACCTCGCAGCGGGAGGCCAGACCGGCGGCGACGACGTTCTTCGCGACCCAGCGCATGGCGTACGCCGCCGAGCGGTCGACCTTGGACGGGTCCTTGCCGGAGAAGGCGCCGCCGCCGTGGCGGGCGAAGCCGCCGTACGTGTCGATGATGATCTTGCGGCCGGTGAGGCCGGCGTCGCCCATCGGGCCGCCGATCTCGAAGCGGCCGGTGGGGTTGACCAGCAGGCGGTAGCCCTCGGTGTCCAGCTTGATGCCGTCCTCGAGGAGGGCCTTCAGCTCCGGCTCCACGACGAACTCGCGGATGTCGGGGGCGAGCAGCGACTCCAGGTCGATGTCGCTGGCGTGCTGGGAGGAGACTACGACCGTGTCCAGGCGGACCGCCTTGTCGCCGTCGTACTCGATGGTGACCTGCGTCTTGCCGTCGGGGCGCAGGTAGGGGATGGTGCCGTTCTTGCGGACGTCCGACAGCCGCTTCGACAGGCGGTGCGCCAGGAAGATCGGCAGCGGCATCAGGGTCGGCGTCTCGTCGCTGGCGTAGCCGAACATCAGGCCCTGGTCGCCGGCGCCCTGCTTGTCGAGTTCGTCGTCGTCGCCCTCGACCCGGGACTCGTACGCCGTGTCGACGCCCTGTGCGATGTCCGGGGACTGCGAACCGATCGACACCGAGACGCCGCAGGAGGCGCCGTCGAAGCCCTTCTTCGAGGAGTCGTAGCCGATCTCCAGGATCTTGTCGCGCACGAGCTGCGGGATCGGCGCGTAGGCCTTGGTGGTGACCTCTCCGGCCACGTGCACCAGACCGGTGGTGATCAGGGTTTCGACGGCGACCCGGGACGTCGGGTCCTCGCGCAGAAGCGCGTCGAGAATGGTGTCGCTGATCTGGTCAGCGATCTTGTCGGGGTGACCCTCGGTCACAGACTCCGAAGTGAACAGGCGACGGGACACAACGCTCCCTGGGGTTGCAGCGGCTGCTGGCTGATCATTGGCGGACGGGACAGGGCTGCGCCTGGCGTCGTCCGAGAACAGTTTATCGGTCGCACTCGGCCACGGCCCCACCTGTCTCGCCACTCGGAAGCGCTGTGACCTGCGGCACGGGCATTCTGCCCAGAGCCGAGCGCCCTTGACCAGGGTCACCACGTCCGAATGTGCGGGGCGGAAGCGATCCTTGGGCTGAAGGAAACAGTCAGCCGAGGCGTTGCGCCACCAGGTCCCACACTGTTTCGGCCAGAGCCTCCTTCAGGCCGTGCGGTACGGGGATTTCGGCGCCGTCGGCGCCCAGCACCACGGCCTCGTTCTCGTCGGCGCCGAAGGTCTTGCGCTCCCCCACCTCGTTCACCACGAGCAGGTCGCAGCCCTTGCGGCGCAGCTTGGCGCGACCGTTGGCGAGGACCTCGTCGGTCTCGGCGGCGAAGCCGACAATCACCTGTCCGGGGCGCGCCCGATCGGTGGAGATCTCCGCGAGGATGTCCGGATTCCGCACGAGGACGAGGGGCTCCGGCTCCTGCCCGTCCTGCTTCTTGATCTTCCCGGCCGCGTACGCCGCCGGGCGGAAGTCGGCGACGGCGGCGGCCATCACCACCGCGTCGGCGTCCGGGGCCGCCTTGAGCACGGCCTCGCGCAGCTGGACCGCGGTGCCGACCTGGACCACGTCCACGCCCGCCGGGTCGGGCAGCCCGGTGTTCGCGGCGATCAGGGTGACCCGGGCGCCGCGTGCCGCGGCCGTACGGGCGAGGGCGTAGCCCTGCTTGCCCGAGGAGCGGTTGCCGAGGAAGCGCACCGGGTCGAGGGGCTCGCGGGTGCCGCCGGCGCTGACCACGACATGGCGGCCGACGAGGTCCGGCTCCCGGACGCCCCGGGCGAGCACGCGACGGCAGACCTCGAAGATCTCGACGGGGTCGGGCAGCCGGCCCTTGCCGGTGTCGACACCGGTGAGACGGCCCACGGCCGGCTCGATGACGACCGCGCCGCGGCGGCGCAGCGTGGCCACGTTCTCCTGGGTGGCCGGGTGCTCCCACATCTCGGTGTGCATGGCGGGGGCGAGGACGACGGGGCAGCGCGCGGTGAGGAGCGTGTTGGTGAGCAGGTCGTCCGCCAGGCCGTGGGCCGCCTTCGCGAGCATGTCGGCCGTGGCCGGGGCGACCACCACCAGGTCGGCGTGCTGACCGATGCGGACGTGCGGGACCTCGTGGACGTCGTCCCAGACCTCGGTCGAGACGGGGTTGCCGGAGAGCGCGGACCAGGTCGCGGCGCCGACGAAGTGCAGCGCCGAGGCGGTGGGCACGACCCGGACGTCGTGCCCCGACTCCGTCAGTCTCCTCAGCAGCTCGCAGGCCTTGTACGCGGCGATGCCGCCGCTGACCCCCAGCACGACCTTCGGCTTGTCCACCGTCTCTCCCCGGACTCGGCTCGTGAGCGCCGGCGGCCGGCGCACGTCTCCATCACACACCACAGGCCCGGCAGTCGCGCTGCCGGGCCTGTGGAAAAGCCAACTGCAAGCTGGAAATACTACTGCGCCGGGCCCTCGATGGCCTCGGACGTCAGCAGTCCCGCGTTGATCTCGCGCAGGGAGATCGAGAGGGGCTTCTCGTGGACGTGGGTGTCCACGAGCGGACCGACGTATTCGAGGAGGCCCTCGCCGAGCTGCGAGTAGTACGCGTTGATCTGGCGGGCCCGCTTGGCCGCGTAGATCACGAGGCTGTACTTCGAGTCGGTGGCCTCGAGGAGCTCGTCGATCGGCGGGTTGATGATGCCCTCGGGCGCGGAGATGGAAGAGGACACGCTCTACCTTCCGATGGATGGGAAAAGATCGGTCATGATCACATGTTCGTGATCACACAACATCCATCAAGGCTAGCAGCTCGCGCGCCACGTCCTCGACGGAGGTGTTGACCAGGGTCTCATCGAACTCGGGCTCGGCCGCCAGTTCGATCTTCGCCGCCTCCAGGCGGCGTGCGATCACCGCGGGCGACTCGGTACCCCGGCCGGTGAGCCTGCGCACCAGTTCCTCCCAGGAGGGAGGAGCCAGGAACACCAGGTGGGCCTCGGCCATGGAGTCGCGGACCTGTCGGGCGCCCTGGAGGTCGATCTCCAGCAGGACCGGCACACCGGACTCCAGGTGCTCCAGCACGGCCGCGCGGGGAGTGCCGTAGCGGTTGCCGGCGAACTCGGCCCACTCCAGCAGTTCCCCGTTGGCGATCAGCTTGTCCATCTCCTCGTCGGTGACGAAGAAGTAGTGGACGCCGTGCCTCTCGCCGGGGCGGGGCTTGCGGGTCGTCGCCGACACCGAGAGCCACACCTCGGGGTGTTCCTTGCGCATATGAGCGACGACCGTGCTCTTGCCGACCCCGGAGGGGCCGGAGAGCACGGTCAGCCGCGGACGTACGTCCGGGGGCTCGGGGGTCGTCCCCCGGAATGTTGCAGCCATGCAGCGATTATTCCAGCAATCCCGGGCTGCCCGGGACGCCAGTCCCGGACTGCCCGGTACTCAGGAGCCGGTGCTGCCGAACTCGCGCTCCAGGGAGGCGATCTGGTTGGAGCCGAGACCACGCACGCGGCGGCTCTCGGAGATACCGAGTCGCTCCATGATCTGCTTGGCGCGGACCTTGCCCACGCCCGGCAGGGACTCCAGCAGGGCGGAAACCTTCATCTTGCCGATGACGTCGTTTTCCTGGCCCTGCTTGATGACCTCGTGGAGGGAGGCGCCGGAGTGCTTGAGTCGATTCTTGACCTCGGCCCGCTCCCGGCGAGCCGCGGCGGCCTTTTCGAGCGCGGCTGCGCGCTGTTCGGGGGTAAGGGGCGGAAGAGCCACGCCTACGTCACCTCGGATGTCGAACTGTCGGATACGGACCGGTGAGGAACCTAGTCGCCCCACACCTGGGGAGCTACGAGCAACACGCTTGCCCGTTGACTCTCGTCGGAGACTAGCGGCCAAGTCCGCCAGAGTCAGCGAGAACAGAGGAAAAGTCCTGGTCAGCCTCCGTCAGGACAGGATATTTCAGACATATTGCCCCGGATTTGAGAATGTATCCAGCCTCAAGTCGTCCTGAAGGCCCTCGTCGGAGGCTTCCGAAGATCCTCAGGTGGACGCGAGTGCCGTCCGGATCTCGTCCGTGAAACGGTCCGCGGCCGCCCGCAGCGCCCCGGCGTCGGGGCCGTGCCGCAGCAGACCCCGGCTGACGTTCGGCACGACGTTGCGCACCGCGGCGCCGAAGACCCGGGGAAGGTCGGCCGGAGTCGCCCCCTGGGCGCCGATGCCGGGCGCGAGGAGCGGACCGTTGATGTCGAGGTCGTACGTCGACAGGTCGCCGAGCGTGGCCCCGACGACCGCGCCGAAGGATCCCAGGGGCTCCTCCCCCACGTTCTCCGCGGCCAGGTGCGCCAGCATCGTCGCGCCGACGTTCCGCCCGTCCGCGCGCACCGCGTGCTGGACCTCGCCGCCCTCCGGGTTGGAGGTCAGCGCGAGTACGAACAGGCCCGCGCCGCTCTCGCGCGCCAGCACGACGGCCGGGCTCAGCGACCCGTAGCCGAGGTACGGCGAGACGGTCAGCGCGTCCGAGAACAGCGGAGCGTCCTTGTGCAGGAAGGACTCGGCGTACGCGGCCATGGTGGAGCCGATGTCGCCGCGCTTGGCGTCCATGACGACCAGCGCGCCGGCCGCCCGCGCCGCCTCGACCGTCCTCTCCAGGACGGCGAGTCCACGCGAGCCGAAGCGCTCGAAGAAGGCGCTCTGCGGCTTCAGCACGGCGACCCGGTCGGCCGTCGCCTCGACGACCGTGCGGCTGAACCGCTCCAGGCCCGCCACGTCGTCGTTCAGCCCCCACTCCGCGAGCAGGGAGGCGTGCGGGTCGATACCGACGCACAGCGGGCCGCGCTCGTCCATCGCGCGGCGCAGCCGGGCACCGAAGGGTTCCAGAGAGCTCATGCGGCCTTCCTCACGTCGGCGCCGACCGCGTCGGCGAGGGTGGCGTACGGGCTCGTGCGCAGCCGTGCGGCGAGCCCCTTGTGAAGAGCGCGGGTCCAGAAGGGCCCCTCGTAGATGAAGGCGCTGTAGCCCTGGACCAGCGTGGCGCCGGCCAGGATGCGCTGCCAGGCGTCCTCGGCGTTCTCCACGCCCCCGACGCCCACGAGGGTGATCCGGTCGCCCACGCGCGCGTAGAGGCGCCGCAGCACCTCCAGGGAGCGCGCCTTCAGGGGCGCCCCGGACAGCCCGCCGGTCTCCTTGACCAGCGCGGGGTCGGAGGCCAACCCGAGCCCCTCGCGCGCGATGGTGGTGTTCGTGGCGATGATCCCGTCCAGACCGAGTTCGACGGCCAGGTCGGCGACGGCGTCGACGTCCTCGTCGGCGAGGTCCGGGGCGATCTTCACCAGCAGCGGGACCCGGCGGTCGGCGACCGCGCGGTCTGCCGCCTCGCGCACGGCGCCGAGCAGGGGGCGCAGCGCCTCGGTGGCCTGGAGGTCGCGCAGGCCGGGGGTGTTCGGGGAGGAGACGTTGACCACCAGGTAGTCGGCGTACGGCGCGAGCCGCTCGGCCGACTTCACATAGTCGGCGACGGCCTCCGTCTCCGGGACGGCCTTGGTCTTGCCGATGTTGACGCCCACGACGGTCCGGAAGACGGGCGTGCGCGCCGCCAGGCGGGCCGCGACCGCGAGCGAGCCGTCGTTGTTGAAGCCCATGCGGTTGATCAGCGCCCGGTCCGCGACGAGGCGGAACAGCCTCTTTCCGGGGTTGCCCGGCTGTGCCTCCCCGGTGACCGTGCCGATCTCGACGTGGTCGAAGCCCAGCATCGACATGCCGTCGATCGCGACCGCGTTCTTGTCGAAGCCGGCGGCGAGCCCGAAGGGGCCGTGCATGCGCAGCCCGAAGGCCTCGGTGCGCAGTTCCTTGTGCCGGGGCGCGAGGGCGGCGGCGAGGAAGGTGCGCAGCACGGGGACGCGGACGGCGCGGCGGATCCAGCGGAAGGCCAGGTGGTGCGCCTGTTCGGGGTCCATCCGGGTGAAGACCAGACGGAAGAAGAGCTTGTACATCACTGTGTCCTCATGACGAGGGGGACACCGTTTCCGGTGTCCCCCTCATCGGCTGCTAGTCGCGGGCCGCGGTCAGGTGCTGGGCGTGTTCCTGGAGCGAACGGACGCCCACGTCACCGTGGTTGAGGGCGTCGATGCCCTGGACGGCGGCGGCGAGCGCCTGGACCGTGGTCAGGCAGGGCACGGACCGCGCCACGGCCGCCGTACGGATGTCGTAGCCGTCGAGGCGGCCGCCGGTGCCGTACGGGGTGTTGACGATGAGGTCGACCTCGCCGTCGTGGATGAGCTGGACGATGGTCTTCTCGCCGTTCGGGCCGGTGCCCTCGGACTGCTTGCGGACCACCGTGGCGTTGAGGCCGTTGCGCCTGAGGACCTCGGCCGTGCCGGACGTGGCGAGCAGCTCGAAGCCGTGGGCGACCAGTTCACGGGCCGGGAAGATCATCGAGCGCTTGTCGCGGTTGGCCACCGAGATGAAGGCGCGGCCCTTGGTCGGCAGCGGGCCGTAGGCGCCGGCCTGCGACTTGGCGTACGCGGTGCCGAAGACCGAGTCGATGCCCATGACCTCGCCGGTGGAGCGCATCTCCGGGCCGAGGATGGTGTCCACACCGCGCCCGGAGGTGTCCCGGAAGCGGGTCCAGGGCAGCACGGCCTCCTTGACGGAGATCGGCGCGTCGAGCGGGAGTTCGCCGCCGTCGCCGGTCGCCGGGAGCAACCCCTCGGCCCGCAGCTCGGCGACGGTCGCGCCCAGCGAGATCCGGGCGGCGGCCTTCGCCAGCGGGACCGCGGTCGCCTTCGAGGTGAAGGGGACGGTGCGCGAGGCACGCGGGTTGGCCTCCAGGACGTACAGGATGTCGCCCGCCATGGCGAACTGGATGTTGATCAGTCCGCGGACGCCCACCCCGCGCGCGATGGCCTCGGTCGAGGCGCGCAGGCGCTTGATGTCGAAGCCGCCCAGCGTGATCGGCGGCAGGGCGCACGCCGAGTCGCCGGAGTGGATGCCGGCCTCCTCGATGTGCTCCATGACACCGCCGAGGTAGAGCTCGTGGCCGTCGTAGAGGGCGTCGACGTCGATCTCGATCGCGTCGTCGAGGAAGCGGTCGACCAGGACCGGCCGGGTGGGGCTGATCTCCGTCGACTCGGCGATGTAGGAGGCCAGCCGGGTCTCGTCGTAGACGATCTCCATGCCGCGTCCGCCGAGGACGTACGAGGGCCGCACCAGGACCGGGTAGCCGATCTCGTCCGCGATGCCCTTGGCCTCCGCGAAGGTGGTGGCGGTGCCGTGCTTCGGGGCCGGCAGGCCGGCCTCGGCCAGCACCCGCCCGAAGGCGCCCCGGTCCTCGGCCGCGTGGATGGCCTCGGGAGGGGTGCCCACCACCGGCACGCCGTTGTCCTTGAGCGCCTGCGCCAGGCCCAGCGGGGTCTGGCCGCCGAGCTGGACCACGACACCCGCGATCGGTCCGGCCAGCGACTCGGCGTGGACGATCTCCAGCACGTCCTCCAGCGTCAGCGGCTCGAAGTACAGGCGGTCGGAGGTGTCGTAGTCCGTGGAGACGGTCTCCGGGTTGCAGTTGACCATCACGGTCTCGTACCCGGCGTCGGACAGCGCGAAGGAGGCGTGGACACACGAGTAGTCGAACTCGATGCCCTGGCCGATACGGTTCGGGCCGGAGCCCAGGATGATCACCGCGGGCTTGTCGCGGCGCGCGACCTCGCTCTCCTCGTCGTAGGACGAGTAGAAGTACGGCGTCTTCGCCGCGAACTCGGCGGCGCAGGTGTCGACCGTCTTGTAGACCGGGCGGATGCCCAGCGCGTGCCGCACCTCGCGCACCACGTCCTCGCGCAGCCCGCGGATCTCGCCGATCTGCTGGTCGGAGAAGCCGTGCCGCTTGGCCTCGGCCAGCAGGTCCACGTCCAGCCGCTCGGCGGCGGCCAGTTCGTCCGCGATCTCCTTGATGAGGAAGAGCTGGTCGACGAACCACGGGTCGATCTTCGTGGCCTCGAAGACCTCCTCGGGCGTGGCCCCCGCGCGGATGGCCTGCATGACCGTGTTGATCCGGCCGTCGGTGGGCCGGACGGCCTCCGCCAGCAGCGCGGCCTTGTCACCGGGCTCGCCGACGAAGGTGAACTGGCTGCCCTTCTTCTCCAGCGAGCGCAGCGCCTTCTGGAACGCCTCGGTGAAGTTGCGGCCGATGGCCATGGCCTCGCCGACCGACTTCATGGTGGTGGTGAGGGACGAGTCCGCCGAGGGGAACTTCTCGAAGGCGAACCGCGGGGCCTTCACGACCACGTAGTCGAGCGTGGGCTCGAAGGAGGCCGGGGTCTCCTGCGTGATGTCGTTCGGGATCTCGTCGAGGGTGTAGCCGACGGCGAGCTTGGCGGCGATCTTGGCGATCGGGAAGCCGGTCGCCTTGGAGGCGAGCGCCGAGGACCGCGACACGCGCGGGTTCATCTCGATGACGATGACCCGGCCGTCGACCGGGTTCACCGCGAACTGGATGTTGCAGCCGCCGGTGTCGACGCCGACCTCGCGGATCACGGCGATGCCGATGTCACGCAGGATCTGGTACTCGCGGTCGGTGAGCGTCATCGAGGGCGCCACGGTGATCGAGTCGCCGGTGTGCACGCCCATCGGGTCGAAGTTCTCGATGGAGCAGACGACCACGACGTTGTCGTGCTTGTCGCGCATCAGCTCCAGCTCGTACTCCTTCCAGCCGAGGATGGACTCCTCCAGGAGCACCTCGGTGGTCGGGGAGAGCGTGAGGCCCTGGCCGGCGATACGGCGCAGCTCCTCCTCGTCGTGGGCGAAGCCGGAGCCGGCGCCGCCCATGGTGAACGACGGGCGCACGACGACCGGGTAGCCGCCGAGCTCGTCGACACCCGCGAGCACGTCGTCCATGGTGTGGCAGATCACGGACCGGGCGGACTCGCCGTGGCCGATCTTCGCCCGGACCGCCTCCACGACGTCCTTGAACAGGTCGCGGTCCTCGCCCTTGTGGATCGCCTCGACGTTGGCGCCGATCAGCTCGACGCCGTACTTCTCCAGGACGCCGTTCTCGTGCAGCGAGATCGCGGTGTTGAGGGCCGTCTGGCCGCCCAGGGTGGGCAGCAGCGTGTCGGGGCGCTCCTTGGCGATGATCTTCTCGACGAACTCCGGGGTGATCGGCTCGACGTAGGTCGCGTCGGCGATCTCCGGGTCGGTCATGATCGTCGCCGGGTTCGAGTTGACCAGGACGACCCGCAGGCCCTCGGCGCGCAGAACGCGGCACGCCTGGGTGCCCGAGTAGTCGAACTCGGCGGCCTGGCCGATGACGATCGGGCCGGAGCCGATGACCAGGACGGACTGGATATCGGTGCGCTTAGGCACGCTGGCCCTCCATCAGGGATACGAAGCGGTCGAACAGGTAGGCGGCGTCATGGGGTCCCGCTGCCGCTTCGGGGTGGTACTGGACGGAGAAGGCCGGCTGGTCGAGCAGGTGCAGCCCCTCCACGACGTCGTCGTTGAGACAGACGTGGGACACCTCGGCGCGGCCGAAGGGCGTCTCGCTGACCTGGTCGAGCGGGGCGTCCACGGCGAAGCCGTGGTTGTGCGCGGTGACCTCGACCTTCCCGGTCGTACGGTCCTGGACCGGCTGGTTGATGCCTCGGTGGCCGTACTTCAGCTTGTAGGTGCCGAAGCCCAGGGCCCGCCCGAGGATCTGGTTGCCGAAGCAGATGCCGAACAGCGGCGTCCGGCGCTCGAGGACGGCGCTCATCAGCGCGACGGGGCCGTCGGCGGTCGCCGGGTCGCCGGGGCCGTTGGAGAAGAAGACACCGTCGGGGGCGACGGCGTAGACCTCGTCCTCGGTCGCGGTCGCGGGCAGCACGTGCACCTCGATGCCGCGCTCGGCCATGCGCTGCGGGGTCATGCCCTTGATGCCGAGGTCGATGGCGGCGACGGTGAACTTCTTCTCACCGACCGCGGGCACGACGTAGGCCTCCTTGGTGGCGACCTCCTCGTACAGGCTCGCGCCCTTCATGTGCGGCTGGGCCTGCACGCGCGCGAGGAGCTCGGCCTCCGGGGCGACGGCGTCGCCGGAGAAGATGCCGGCCCGCATCGAGCCGCCCTCGCGCAGGTGGCGGGTGAGGGCCCGGGTGTCGATGCCGGAGATGCCGACCACGCCCTGCTTGACCAGCTCGTCGTCGAGGGAGCGGTTGGCGCGCCAGTTGGACGGCACGCGCGCCGGGTCGCGGACCACGTAGCCGGAGACCCAGATGCGGCTGGACTCGTCGTCCTCGTCGTTCCAGCCGGTGTTGCCGATCTGCGGGGCGGTCGCGACGACGATCTGCCGGTCGTACGACGGGTCGGTGAGGGTCTCCTGGTAGCCGGTCATGCCGGTGGAGAAGACCGCTTCGCCGAAGGTCTCCCCCACGGCCCCGTAGGCACGGCCGCGGAATACCCGGCCGTCCTCCAGGACGAGTACCGCGAGAAGCGCCTCTTTCCTCTGCGAGGCGTTCCCCTTCGTGGAGGTCGTCATCGTGCGCCTTCCGTTGTTTCCGTCTTGTTGATCATCGCGTTGACGGCGTCGACCCACTCGTTGTGCTCGGCCGCGCGGTGGGAGCGGAACCCGGAGTCGATCAGCCTGTCGCCGTGCGCCCAGGTCACGACGAGCAGGCCGCCCTCGGTCAGCACCTTGCCCGCGATGCCCTTGTCGAGCCGGGCCTCCCGCAGGGCCGCGCGCGGGACGAAGAAGTCGCTCGCCCCGGGGCGTACGACGTCCAGGCCCGCGTCGGTCAGCGTGAGCTCGACCCGGCTGCGGGTGCCCAGGCCGTGCGCGACGATGCGGTCCAGCCACTGTCCGGCGGTGGTGGAGCCGTGGTAGCGGCCGCTCATTCCCAGTGTCACCGGGCCCGGCTCTTCCGGCGCGGTGGGCAGCTCGGGCAGGTCGCCCTGGAGCGTGCCGCGCCACTTCCAGCCCTCACGCATCAGCCAGTAGACGAGCGCGACGAAGAGGGCGAGGCCGACGAGCCAGCCGACGCGGGCGGCCCAGTCGGTGACCTCGGCCGATTTCTTCTCTGCGGCCAGCAGGATTACAGATGTCACGTGAGCTTCCCGTCGACGAGGGTGGCCTTGCCCCGGAGCCAGGTGTGGGTGACACGGCCCGGCAGCTCACGGCCCTCGTAGGGGGTGTTGCGGCTGCGCGAGGCGAAGCCCGCGGGGTCCACCTGTCCACGGTATTCCGTGTCCACCAGGACGAGGTTCGCGGGCTCGCCTGCCGAGACGGGTCGTCCATGACCGGTGGCCCGTCCGATCCTGGCCGGCTTGACGGACATGCGGTCGGCGACGCCCGCCCAGTCGAGCAGTCCGGTGTCGACCATCGTCTCCTGGACCACCGACAGCGCGGTCTCCAGGCCCACCATGCCCATGGCGGCGGCGGCCCACTCGCAGTCCTTGTCCTCGTGCGGGTGCGGGGCGTGGTCGGTGGCGACGATGTCGATCGTGCCGTCGGCGAGCGCCTCGCGCAGCGCGAGCACGTCCCGCTCGGTGCGCAGCGGCGGGTTGACCTTGTAGACCGGGTCGTACGAGCGCACCAGCTCGTCCGTGAGGAGCAGGTGGTGCGGGGTGACCTCGGCGGTGACGTCGATGCCGCGGGACTTGGCCCACCGGACGATCTCCACGGAGCCGGCGGTCGACAGGTGGCAGATGTGCACGCGGGAGCCGACGTGCTCGGCGAGCAGGACGTCGCGGGCGATGATCGACTCCTCGGCCACCGCAGGCCAGCCGCCGAGTCCCAGCTCGGCGGAGACGACGCCCTCGTTCATCTGGGCGCCCTCGGTCAGCCGCGGCTCCTGCGCGTGCTGGGCGACGACACCGCCGAAGGCCTTCACGTACTCCAGCGCGCGGCGCATGATCACGGCGTCGTCGACGCACTTGCCGTCGTCGGAGAAGACGGTGACACCGGCGGCCGACTCGTGCATGGCGCCGAGCTCGGCGAGCTTGCGGCCCTCCAGGCCGACCGTGACGGCGCCGATGGGCTGCACGTCGCAGTAGCCGTGCTCCTGGCCGAGCCGGTAGACCTGCTCGACGACGCCGGCGGTGTCGGCCACCGGGAAGGTGTTGGCCATGGCGAACACGGCGGTGTAGCCGCCGGAAGCCGCGGCCCGGGTGCCGGTCAGGACGGTCTCGGAGTCCTCGCGGCCCGGCTCGCGCAGATGGGTGTGCAGGTCGACCAGGCCCGGCAGCAGCACCTTGCCGTCGGCCTCGACGACCTCGGCGCCGTCGGCGTCGAGACCGACGCCCACTCCGGCGATCGTCGCGCCGTCGATCAGCACGTCCTGCGGCTCGCCGCCGAGCACCTTCGCACCACGGATCAGGATCTTGCTCATCGTCGTTACTTCTCCTCGGTGGTACGGGCGTGGGCGACGGCGGGTTCGTTGCCGCCGAGCAGCAGGTAGAGGACGGCCATGCGGATGGAGACGCCGTTGGCGACCTGCTCGACGACGGTGCAGCGCTCGGAGTCGGCGACCTCGGCGGTGATCTCCATGCCGCGGACCATCGGGCCTGGGTGCATCACGATGGCGTGCTCGGGCATCTTCGCCATGCGCTCGCCGTCGAGGCCGTAGCGCCGTGAGTACTCGCGCTCGGTCGGGAAGAAGGCGGCGTTCATGCGCTCGCGCTGGACACGCAGCATCATCACGGCGTCGGACTTGGGGAGCGTGCCGTCGAGGTCATAGGCGACCTCGCAGGGCCAGGTCTCGACGCCGACCGGCACCAGGGTGGGCGGCGCGACGAGGGTGACCTCGGCGCCGAGCGTGTGCAGCAGGTCGACGTTGGAGCGGGCGACCCGGCTGTGCAGGATGTCGCCGACGATGGTGATCCGCTTGCCGTCGAGGTCCTGGCCGATCCCGGCGTCGCGGCCGACGAGCCGGCGGCGCATGGTGAAGGCGTCGAGCAGGGCCTGGGTGGGGTGCTGGTGGGTGCCGTCGCCCGCGTTGATCACGGCGGCGTCGATCCAGCCGGAGGTGGCCAGGCGGTAGGGGGCGCCGGAGGCGCCGTGCCGGATGACCACGGCGTCGACGCCCATGGCCTCCAGGGTCTGGGCGGTGTCCTTCAGGGACTCGCCCTTGGAGACGCTCGACCCCTTGGCGGTGAAGTTGATGACGTCCGCCGAGAGGCGCTTCTCGGCGGCCTCGAAGGAGATCCGGGTACGGGTCGAGTCCTCGAAGAAGAGGTTGACGATCGTGCGGCCGCGCAGGGTCGGCAGTTTCTTGATCGGCCGGTCGGCCACCCGGGCCATCTCCTCGGCGGTGTCGAGGATCAGGACGGCGTCGTCGCGGGTGAGGTCGGCGGCCGAGATGAGATGACGCTGCATCTGTCAGGCTCCGTAAGGCAGTTCAGGTTTGGGGAGATTCCGGGCACGCGTGGGCGCGGCTGCGGGGCGCACGAACGTGTCGTACGCCGCGGAGCTACTGCTGCTGCTCGCCCGGGGAGGTCCGCTTCGCACCGAGCAGCACGGTGTCGCGACCGTCCTCCTCGGCGAGCTGGACCTTGACCGTCTCCCGCAGCGACGTGGGGAGGTTCTTGCCGACGTAGTCGGCGCGGATGGGCAGTTCGCGGTGGCCGCGGTCGACGAGGACCGCGAGCTGGACCGCGCGGGGGCGCCCGATGTCGTTCAGGGCGTCGAGGGCGGCGCGGATGGTGCGGCCGGAGAAGAGCACGTCGTCGACGAGGACGACGAGGCGGCCGTCGATCCCGTCACCGGGGATCTCGGTGCGGGCCAGCGCGCGCGGGGGATGCATGCGCAGGTCGTCGCGGTACATGGTGATGTCGAGGGAGCCGACCGGGATCTTGCGGTCGGTGATCTCCTCCAGCTTGGCGGCGAGCCGGCGGCCGAGGAACACGCCGCGGGTCGGGATGCCGAGGAGCACCACGTCGTCGGCGCCCTTGGCGCGCTCGACGATCTCGTGGGCGATGCGGGTCAGTACCCGCGCGATGTCGGGGCCTTCGAGTACGGGCCGCGCATCGGACGATCGTGTGTCCATATGAAACGGACCTCCTTCTCCGCCTCACGGGACGGACCTTAAAGGACGTCAAGATTGCGCCATCCACGGTAGCAGGCCGGGACGACCCCCCTGATCACCCCCCTGGCCTAATCGATCGCGGCTACCACGGAAGCGTCGGTGTGGACCATTCGGCTTGACGCAGAAGAATCACGCTGCGTAACCTCACAGTGAGTTACCAACTGCGTGGCCTGGAACCAAAGCCGGCCGCGTCGACCCATGCCGGGGAGCTATATGTCCAGCGAATACGCCAAACAGCTCGGGGCCAAGCTCCGGGCCATCCGCACCCAGCAGGGCCTTTCCCTCCACGGTGTCGAGGAGAAGTCCCAGGGACGATGGAAGGCGGTCGTGGTCGGTTCGTACGAGCGCGGTGACCGTGCCGTGACCGTACAGCGTCTTGCCGAGCTGGCGGATTTCTACGGCGTTCCCGTACAGGAGCTGCTGCCGGGCACCACCCCTGGCGGCGCAGCCGAGCCGCCGCCGAAGCTGGTGCTCGACCTGGAGCGTCTCGCCCATGTGCCGGTCGAGAAGGCGGGCCCCCTCCAGCGGTACGCGGCCACGATCCAGTCGCAGCGCGGTGACTACAACGGCAAGGTGCTCTCGATCCGCCAGGACGACCTGCGCACCCTCGCCGTCATCTACGACCAGTCGCCCTCGGTGCTCACCGAGCAGCTGATCAGCTGGGGCGTTCTCGACGCGGACGCGCGCCGCGCGGTCTCCCACGACGACAACTAGCGAGGCCCAGCCTCAGCAGAAACGTGCCGCCGGGGGTGGCCGGAAC
>NZ_JBHWCC010000089.1:0-24187 GCF_042735715.1 Streptomyces sp. NPDC059582 | reverse complement strand
CGCCGACTACTTCCCTGGGGAGACCTCCGGCGAGCCGGGCGGACCGTAATGCAAGAGGTGTGACCGGATCAGCCGTGCCGTAATGCATGAGGTGTGACCGTTCTGGTCGTGCGTGAGGACGGTCGGTCGGTCGTACGGAACGTGCCGTCGGGTCGTGATGCATAGGTGTGGGCGATCGTCTGCCGGTGCGGCACGTCTTATGGGGCGGCGGGTTCGACGTCGTCGTGCTCTTGGTGGTGCTCGCCGCGGTACGTCATCTCGGTGACGTACGGGCGCGAGGGAAGACGTACGCGCGGGCGCGGCCGGGCCGGAGCGAGGAACCACGGGGGCGGTGCCGAACGGCGCGCACCGGGGTGCACCACGACGATGCCGGACCGCGCCGGGCGGTGCCGACCGGAGCGGGGGCCTGGGGGCCGGCGAAGGCCACCAGCGGCCACCGGCGGTCAGTCACGGCGACGGCGCCGCCGCATGTTCACGACGGTCGCCTCGTCCATCCGCCGGACCGCCGCCTCGACGCGTTCGAGCACGGCGTGCAGCTGCTCGTCGGTGACGTCGCCGCCGGCGTTCCGCGTCCGGGCGAGCTGGTTGAGGTTGTTGCCGATCCGGGTTAGCGCGGTCCGCGCCTCCAGCAGCTCGCGCAGCTCGTCGCGGGTCGTCGGCGGGATCGGCGTCAGGGTGCCCATGGCGACCGCCACGACGGTGCGCGCGGCGTACCCGGCCGGGGTGAGCCGGGCGAGCGTGGCACCGGCCTGGACGGCTGCCATCTCGTCGTCACCGAGGCGCAGGGAGACGCGGTGCTCGCGCGGTTCGTCGTTGCGGCGCGTGCGCCGCCTGGTCTCGCCGAACACCCGCTGCTTGCGCACGCCGCCCCCTCGAAAACCCCCGGTCCGTCCCCGGACCAACCGATGGCCGCTGACCGGCCGTCGGCGCATACGGTAACCGTATGCACTAACTTGCTGCCCCCATCTACCGCCCGCCGCCGACGTGCCGGTGCGTCCCACCGGGCGTGGGCGACGCCGGGCCGAAGGCCCGTAACAGGCGTGGGCGAAGCCCTCGTCATTCGTCCCTCCCCCGGAACGCAGAAAGGCCCCCGGCTCGTCTCGCGGGGAGACGGGCCGGGGGCCTCGGTGGTGGTGCGCGGTGGTGCTACGCGGCCTCGATCCGCCACTCCCACGGTTCGCCGGATTCGGCGGCGCGGGTGGCGGCCTCGGCCAGGGCGTGGGCGACGGCGGACTCCTTCGCCCGCACGAAGCGGTGGCGCGCGAGCTTGAGCAGCAGCACGGCGACTTCGGCGGCCTGGCCGGGCGTCATCGTGCCGCCCTCGCCAGGGTTGGACAGCAGCAGCACGACCGGGCCGCGCTCGTCGTACAGCAGGCAGCCCTCGGCGTACCCGGCCAGGCTCGTCAGCGACTTCAGGGTGTGCCGGTCCTCGCCGAAGAAGTCGCTGCCGTGGGAGGTGACGACGTGCGCCTCGGCGTCGTTGATGGCGTGCTTGCGGGTCATCGCGGCGGCTCCACGGTCACGGTGGCGGGCTGCGTGTACGCGGGCGCCGGCGGCCGGGCCGCGGTGCCGTCGGCGTTGGCCGTGCCGATCCAGTACGCGGCGATCAGGGCGACCGCGGTGAGGACCCAGCGCCGGGCCCGCGCCCGCAGGAACGGCGCGGCCGAAGCCGGTGCGGCGGGCGCGAGGGTGACGGTCCACTGGGTGGGCTCGTTCGGTAACGACATCTCGGTCTCCGTGTTCGGCGGCGGTCAGATCAGGGCGGTCAGGAGCGCGGCGGCCAGGGCCACGAGGGCGACGGCGGTGATGTCGCCCGCCAGGCGCAGGCCCGCGTACTTGCGGCGGGCGATCTGGGAGAGCAGGACGACGTGGGCCGCGCGGTCGTCCGGCGCATCGAGGTCGGCGAGCAACTCGTCGCTGGTGCACAGCGACCAGTAGAGGAACGAGCCGCGGGCGTGCCCGGCCAGGCGCGGCCGTACGACGATCAGCACGACGAGCATGGCGGCGACCAGGCCGACGGTGCCGGTGGCGACGAACACGGCGGACAGGCCCGGTAACGGCTTGCCGGGTACGGCGGCCACGAGCGCGGCCAGCGGCAGCGAGAACGCGGTGAGCAGGACGCCCGACTTGGCGTCGGTCCGGCTGATCTCGGCGAGCACCGTGGTGGTCGCGGCGTCCAGGCGGGCGTCGATGTCCTTGGGCATGAGCGGGTCCTTCCGGGTCAGCGGACGTCGTTGCGGTTCTTGGCGAACAGGCCCTTGGTGGTGCTGGAGACCGTGGTGCTCTCCTGCTTCACCGGGCCGTTGTAGTGGTGGTGGTGCTCGGTGTGCGCGTCGGCCTTCGCGCGGCCGGCGGACCGGATGAGCGAGCCGACGGCGAGGACCAGGGCGACGGGCCCGGCTCCGGCGACGGCGAGCGTCGTCGGGTCGACCTGCCCGAGCGTGAACAGCACGAGCGAGGTGGCGCCGCCCACGGACAGGGCCGCGACGCTGCCGGAGAGCATCAGGGCGCTGACGTCCGTGGCGCGCTGCGACATCGGCGGCCGTCCCTCCTGCGCGACCGGCGGCGTCGGCCCGTACGCGGGGACCGGCGTCTCGTCGCGGTACGACGTCGGCCGGTACGCCGCGTCGATGAGCTGGCGGGCGCGGGCCTCGGCCTCGATGTCGCTCATCGGGCGGTCGGCGGCCTGGCGGTCGGTGTTGTGCTCCACGGGGGTACTCCTTCGTCATGGCACTGCGGGGGAAGGGGCCGGGGCCCGGAGGGCGGATCTCCAGGGCCCCGGCATGCTGGCTGGCTAACGTGCTGGCGTGCTGGCCTGCGGGCGTGCTGGCATGCCCGCAGGGTCTGCTGTGCTGCTGCGCGGAGTCAGTCCGCGGGGATGGGGACGATGAGCTGGGTCCCGTCGGGGCGGGCGAGCTGGCCCTTGGCGCGCATGCTGCTGACGGTGGTCAGCACGGAACCGCGGCGGATCTGGCGGCCGCCGTCGGCGTTGAGCGCGGCGACGAGGTCGACGGCGGCCAGCCCGTCCGCCGGCAGCACCGCGAGGATCCGCTGGGCGGTCGACATCGTGGCGGCGCCGGGTTCGGGCTCCGGCTCGGGCCCCGCGCCCACGATGCCCTCCTCGGGGCCCCCACCGGCCGTCTGACGCTCTTTCGCCGTCATGTGGGCCTCCAGGTCGATCACCTCGCCGGGAGGGGCGTAGTCGCCGTACAGATCGAGGATCACCGGGTCGTAGCCGGTGCACGGCTCGACGCTCCCGACGACGTAGGTGCGGGCCATGCTCGTGGGGCGGATCCCCGTGAGGTGGTAGAGCATCCCCTGCGAGTTCACGTCGTCCTCGTCGTCGGCCCGCTGCTCGTTGTAGCGGCGGATTCGGCGGACCTGGCCGACGACCTTGGGGATCGGCTGGAGGGACTCGCCCCGGGGGAGGAGGCCGTCGCTGACGAGCTGCTGCATCATGGCGCTGGACCAGCGCAGGAGGATGACCTCGCCTTCCTTGAGCATGCCTCGGAGGGTGTCGCTGCCCCCGAGTTCGTCCAGGTGCCCGGCCTGCGCGGCGATGATGATGCCGACGCCCACCGACCTGCCGGTCCTGCCCAGCTCCTTGATGAGCAGGGCGGCTTCCTCGCGGAACGGGGCGCCCTTCTCCAGCAGCCGGTTGGCCTCGTCGACGATCCCGTACATCAGCGGGTCCGGGTCGTCCTTGACGAAGCCCGAGCGGCCCATCTCCGCGTACGCGTCCATGCGGCGCTCGGCCTCGGCGACCAGGCCCCGCAGCATCAGGATCGCCTCGTACTGCGTGGTGACCCGGGTGGCCACGTTGCCCTTGGCCTCGGGCACCGACTGGCCGTGCTTCAGGTCCGCGAGGTGGACGACGATGCCGGACGCCTTGCAGGCGACCAGGATCGCCTGGACAAGCCTGGACTTCCCGGCGCCGGTCGTCCCGAAGACGGCCCCGCGCTGGGCGTTGCCGGTCTTCGGGTCGAACAGGCGGAAGCGCAACGGCGATCCGTCGAAGTAGGTCCCGAGCGTGATCCGCCCGCGCCCGTCCAGCACCAGGTCGTCCACGCTCACCGCCCGGACGCCCATCAGCGGGTTCGAGGGGTAGACCCTGACGATCGCCTGGCGGCCGACGCCCTGCTCGAAGATGACCCGGCTGTAGTCCTCGACCTCCAGCAGGTCGCACAGCGCCTCGTGGTCGTAGCGCTTGACCCCGCCCGGCGGGGTCTTCAGCACGTACTCGCGTACGTCCAGCATCAGGTCAGCTCCTTGTGGACTTCGTACGTGTTGGCCTCGATCAGCTCGACGCCCGGCATCGCGGTGGCGGCGATCTGTGCCCACACCTCCGCGTCGCTGTCGCCCGGTCCCTCCGCCTCGGGCTCGGCCACCGGGCGTTGCCCGAGGACCAGGAGCCGGACGCCGGCGCCGCGTCCGGGCACCGGGCCGATGTCGATCAGGTCCTCGGGCAGGTCCAGCTCGGCGGACAGGCCGGGCTTGGAGATCTCGGGCACGGGCTGTCCGCGCTTCTGGGCGCCGATGACGAGCGCGAGGCACTGCTCGCTCACCTGCTGGTGCTGCAGGAGCACGGTGCCGGGGGCGACGCCGCCCTCGATGGCGAACCGCTCGCCCCACCAACGGGCCTGCGGGCTGTCGTAGCTGGGGGCCGCCGGTTCGACCGGCGCTTCCTCGGCCTTCTCGGCTTCGGCGAGCGCCTGGGCCAGGGCCTCGTCGGTGAACTCGCGGGCCGTGAGCCCCGGGCGCAGGAGCCAGGTGGCTCCGGTCCACAGCGCCACAGCCGCGGCCTGCACGAGGAAGGACACCGGCCCGTCGGGGGCCAGGCGCTCGCCGACCAGCAGCGCCGCGCAGCCCGCGTGCGGGGCGGCGTAGATCGAGATGGCCGTCCAGCGCACCGAGGCGGGGGCACGCAGGACTTTGGGGTTCACCGCCAGGCCGACGCCGGCGGCGGCGACAGCGGCGAGGGTTCCGGGGAGGGTGACGGCGTCGTTGCCCAGTCCCCCGGTGAGGACGACGGCTCCGGCGACGGTGGCGGCTCGGCCGACCGTCGCACGCACGCGAGCGAGCATGGGGAAGTACCTCCAGAAACGGGCGGGGCGGCCGGGCCATGAAGGCTCCGGCCGCCCCGTACGGGGGGAGAGGGTCAGCGGTTGCTGTAGTACGTGCGGTCGGTGTCCTTGCCCGCCATCAGCTCGGCCACGGGCCCGTAGTCGGCCTCGTGGCCCTCCTTGGCCGCCTTGAAGTCGGCGGCCATCTCGGCGGCCTCGTTGGCGAGCGACTCGGCGTCGGCCAGGACGCCGCGCATCACCCCGGCCGCGTCGCGGTGGGCGTTGACCACCTCGCCCTCGACCCACAGGGTGCTGGCCGTGTCGGCGAGCATGTCCACCGACCGGGCGCAGTCCTCGACGTAGTTGTACGCGCCGCGCACCGCCTCGCTCAGCGCGAACATGGCGATCGAGGCCATGCCCAGCTTGGCGGTGGCGACCGTGTACGTGATGCCGTCGGAGACCAGCTCGACGACCTTCGAGCCGACGCGTGCGAGATCCATTCCCATGGCTACTCCTTGTGGTACGAGGCGTCGGCGGGCGCGGTGTGGCCCATGTCGCGGACCTTGTCGGCGGCGGGCTTGTCGTAGGCGGCAGCGAGCTGCCCGGCGTGGGCGATGGCCTCGGCGGCCCGGGGCAGGCCCCCGGCGACCGCCTGCGCCTTGGACTCCACGACCCCGGCCCGCTCGATCAGCCGGGTGCACCAGCCGACGAAGACGCCGGGCACCGACTTGGCGATCAGCTCGGCGCGCATCTCCTCGATCGCGCCAGCCAGGCGGTCGCACCGGTCGGCGACGAGCCTGGCGTGCTCGGCGCCCGCCATGATCTCCTCGGCCTGGTCCTCGTCCGCCTCGATGACGTCGTAGACGGTGAGGTCGGAGTCGGTGAACTGCGTATCCCGTACGGGTGCAGGCGATCCCATGGGCGGCGCCCCTTTCCGTGGTCCTGGCACCCCGCCGGACGGCGCGGGCGGTGCTGCGGGTCCTCCTGATCCCCCCGGAAAGCACGGGCCGGGAACCAGCCCCTTCGGCTTCGGCCTGGGCTTCGGCTTGGGCTCCTGGTCCAGCCGTTCGAGCGTCACGGAGTACGTGGCGTTCATCCCGGGCGGGGGCCGCAGCCACGCACCGTCCGCCTGCGGGGCCTGCGGGGGCGGGGGCTGCTGGCTGCGGTTACTGCGTGAACGCGACCCGGGCCGCGAGCCTGTCGGGCCGGGCGGCGGCTGCTTGGCCTTCTTGTTCTTGCGCCCGGCCTTCGGCGGCTTCGGGGGCCGGGGCGGCACGGTGGTCGTCGGCCCCGGCGGCGGAGCTGTCGGACGCGGCGGCACCGTAGGCCGCGGCGGCGGCGGGGGCGCGGTCGGCGGTGTCGACGTGGGCCGCGTCGCCTTCTTGAGGTTGACCTTCGGCCTCGACGGCGGGGGTGAGGCCGGCGGGGCGGTCGGAGGCGTCTTCGGGGCCTTCGTCAGACTGACCTTCGGCCCGGCCGGAGCGGCCGATGGCTTCTTCGGAGCCTTCGTCAGGCTGACCTTGGGCCCGGCCGGGGCCGCCGACGCCTTCTTCTTGGCCCGGGTCAGTACGGGCGAGGCCAGGCTCTTGCGCCGCCTCTCCAGCCGCCTCCCGGCACCTTCCGCCAGCGACTGCCCCAGGGTCGTACGGGCCTCGGCCTCGGTCTTCCGCTGCTTCCTGGCCTTGTCCTTGGCCTTGGCCTTCTCCTTGAGGCGGCGATTGCGGATCTTGTCCTTCACCGCCTGTCCGCTGTCCCGGCTGCGGTTGCGCCTCTCGCGGTCGGCGTCTTGGTCCTTCGCCCGGGTTTCCAGCCGTGCCGACTGCCGGTCCGCCTTGCGCTGGGCCTTCGCGCCCTGCCGGGCGGCGGCCCGCTCCTGACGGCCTCGGGCCCGCTCCATGGACGGGCTGGAGGGGCTGGAGCTGGGCGACTTGCCGCCGCTGGGGCTCTTGAGCCCTTTGCCGGAGCCGTCCTTGCCCTTGCCGCCCCCGGTGGACCCGGACGGGCCGCTCTTGCCGGAGCTGCCCTTCCCGCCGGCCCCCAACGAGCCGGTGCCCGTCGACGACTTGCCGCCCGACCCCGGCTTCCCGGTGCCGGTCGACCCGCTGCCGGTCGACGTCTTGCCGCTCCCGGCGGACCCGCCCTTACCCGGGCTGCCCTTGCCGTGACCGGTGGAGCCGCTGCCCGTGGAGCCGGACTTCGTACCGCGTCCGCCCCCGGCACCGGAGCCCTTGCCGCCCGACGATCCGCCGCCACCGCCCTTGGAGCCGCCGCTCCCGCCCTTGGAGCCGCCGTCGGTCAGCGACTTGAGGCGGCCCTTGGCGCGGGCCTTCTCCGCGTCGCCGCCGATCTGCGCCAGGGCGGCCTCGTGCTCAGCACGGTTCTTGACCTTCTCGGCCTTCGCCTTCGCGGTCGCCTGCCGTACGGGGGCCAGGTCCTGGAACTGCTGGCGGCGGTCGGCGAGCCAGCCGGTCATGCCGCGCAGGGCGGCGACCGCCGTGCCGATGGCCAGGACCATCGCGGCCCGGCCCGAGCCCCTGACCCCTCCGGCCGCGACGCCGCCGGACTGGAGCGCGGCCGGAACCTGCGGCGAAGCCGCGCCGGGCACCGCGGGGACGGGCGGCGGCGGGACCGCCGGCGCCGGGAGGACCAGCGGCGGGTGGGCCAGCCCCGCCGGGGTGGGCACCGCCGCCGGGGCCGCAGCGGGCCCCGGGGGGACGGGCGGCGCCGTCGGGGGCGGGGGCACCGCAGCCGGAGGCGGTGGCGGAGGAGGCGGTGGAGGGGGTGCCACGGTCCCCACCGGACGGATCGGGATCACCTGGCCGCCGCCGCCGTTGCTGTTGCCGTTGCTCATCGAATTCTCCCGGAAGAGGGTTGACAGACGGTGACCGCCTCGCGTACGCGCGCACGTGCCCGTGCGCCCGTGTGCCCGTGCCTCCGCATTACGCGAGGGCGAGGCGGTCACCGCCTGGATTGACCGGTGGATTGATTGACCCGGTGGTCACTGCTCGTAGCGGGAGACCCAGTTCGCGATGCTCCGGGAGAGGTCGTTCCACACGTCCTCATCCCCGGCCTTCTCGCGGGTCGCGGCGACCGCACGGGCTCGCTCCATCCACGACTCGGCCAGGCCGCGCGGACCGCGTACGGCCCGCTCGGCCTGGCGCTGCTCGAAGTGCGCCCGGCGGTTGGCCGCCTGACGCTCGGCCTTGGTCTGCGCAGCCACCGTCAGGCCCCCTTCCGCAGCCCGTCGAACACGTCACCGAACTCGTCGCGCTGCACCGGAACCCCGCTGGCGGGTGCCGACTCGATCGCCTCGGGCTGCCCGGACTTGGCCAGCTCCTTCCGCCGGCGCTTCGCCTCGCGCTTCTGCGGCAGCTCCTCGTACGACTTCTGGAGCCGGGCGTTGAAGCTGATCAGGTCGCTGATCACCTGCTCGACGTCGTCGGCCGCCTTGAACAGCGGCTTGCCGACGTGCCAGGCCCGGAGCTTGGCCTGACCGGGGAAGTCGCCCTCGATGGACTCCATCTCCTTCAGCTCCGCCTCCATCTCGCGCGCCAGGCGCCGCAGGTCGTCGGCCAGCGGCAGGAGCTGCGCCCGGCGCTGCTCCAGGTGGATGGCCCGGGTCACGGGCGACAGGAGGTGATCGGAAGTCCACTTCTCGGCGGAACTCATGTGTTTCTCCTCTACCGTTGTGGTCATGACCAGGGCGGTTCCTTCGTCCTGGTCGTGTGGTGACTGCTTCCGGCAGTCGCGACGAAGGCCAGCCCGGTTCCTTCGGGCTGGCCTTCATCGGTGGTGCCGGCGGGCGGGTCGTTCACGCCTCCGTGCGCGAGCGGACGTCCGGGTCGAACTCCGGGTAGCCGCCCTTGATGAGCGCGACCGCCTCGGTCCGGTGCTCGGACGCAGTGCCCTCGGACTTCACGCCGATGGCCGCCGCAAGCTCCTGGTTGGTGACTTCGCGGTCTCCGGCCGCCACAAGCATCCGGGCCACGATCCGTACCCGGCGCTGGCGCTGGGAGAGGTCCGCGAAGTCCTCGGCTTCGGCCGCGCGAAGCAGAAGCTGGGCCGTCGCCTCGCGGGCTTCGGCCGCTCGCTTCTCGGCTTCGGCCGCTTTCGCCTGAGCTTCGGCCGCTCGGTGAACGGCTTCGAGCGCCTTCGCCTTCTCGGTCTCCGTCGTCGCCAGCGCGGTCATCTTCTCCGCGTTGGCTTCGGCCGCTCGCGCCTCGGCTTCGGCCGCTTCGGCGTTGGCTTCGGCCGCTCGCCTCTTGGCTTCGGCCGCTTCCCGGGACTCCATCGACTCGCTCAGCGAGGACGCCGCCCGAGCCTGCGCGTCGGCCCGCGCCTCCGCCTCCGCGACCGCCCCGCGGGCCTGGGCCCCGGCGACGCCCTGCGTGGCGCTCAGGTCCGCCGTCAGGCTCGCCATCTCCTTGCGGTGCGCCAGGCGCTCCTTCTCCGCCTGGTGCTCGGCCCGCTCCCGCTCCAGCTCCAGGTCACGGCCCCGCTTCTCGGCCTCCTGCTGGCGGCGCAGCTCCTCGCGCGCCATCCGGTCGGGCAGCGCCAGGGCCTCGTCCACGGTCAGACCGAAGGGCTCCAGCTTCTTGGGCAGCCGGGCCAGGGCCGCCTCGCTGCCCTCGTCCAGCCCCGCCTTGGCGATCTCCGCCTTGTACTCGTTCCAGGCGTCGAAGATGGCGCGGTCACGCAGCCTGCCCATCGCCTCGGCGTAGCCCTCACTCCACAGCTTCATCTGCTTGAAGATCCGCCAGGTGGGGCGGAAGGCCAGCACCCAGCGGTGACCGGGGATGGTGTCGTGGTCGGCGGGCAGCGCGGCCTGGTGGACCAGGATGCGGCGCCCCGCCTCGACCCCGATCACGAACAGGACCGGCATCAGGCCGTGGGACAGGGCCTTGTCGATGTGGTCCTTGATCGCGCCGAACGCGGCGGCGTTGAAGTACACGCTGGCCACGGTCATGACGTGCGCGAGGAACCGCAACAGGGGCCACGACGTGCGGATCGTCGCCATGAACAGGTCCAGCAGCAGGCAGGTGACGATCGCGACGTCCACGCCGATCGCGAAGAACTTCCCGTCCTCCACCGAGAACCCGAAGACCGTGTGCCCGGCCTTGCTGAGGTTCCCGAAGGAGAGGTAGAAGCCGATCGCGCCCATGACGCAGCCGCCGACGACCGCGGCGATGCCCAGTGCGATCTTCACCTTGCGGCTGACCTCCGGCATGCCGGTCTGCTCGTCCTCCTCCGAAGTGCCCGAAGCCTCGGCCGGAGTAGCCGAAGGGATCGGGCGAGTGCCCGAAGCGGCCTCGCGGAAGGTGGGGGGCGGGCCGGGCTCGTAGGGCGCCGGCACCTTGGCGGGCGGCTCGATCGTGGTCGTCATGCTCTCTCCATCCGAAGCGGTGCGGGGGGCGGGTCCGGAGCGGCCGAAGCGCTCCGAACCCGGGTGGCCAATGATCAGGTGCAGCTCGGACATGTCTGCGAGGGCGGGCCAGAGAACCAGCGGCTGCACTGGTTGCACTGCCACTCGCCCGCCGCGAGACGGGCCAGGAAGCGGACCGCCCGCCGGGCCGTCCTCATCCGGTGCACCGGCAGCGCCAGTACTCGCAGATCGGGCAGCGGTCGTTCCCGCCGGCCTTCAGCAGCCGGTCCGACGTCGTCCACACCGAGCCGACCGCGAAGGGCTGCCCGTCCTCGCGCCGCGTGTCGCGGACGACGACGGCGAACCGGGCGCTCTGGCGGTGCAGCAGCTCCCGGGCCCGCGCGGGGTCCGTCACCAGCTCCAGGACCTTGAAGGCCCCGTCGACGTTCTCGTAGATCGCGCCCTCGGTGCGGGGGCCGATCACCTGGGCCAGGGTCGGCGTCGTCATCGCACGGCCCCCGTCCCGATCGCCGCCAGCTCGGCGCACAGCCGGTCCAGCGGCCCGTCCTGCGGGTCCATCGCCATCTCCCGGCGGACCCGCGCGGAGCGGTAGTGCGCGTACACCCGGCGCCGAGCGAACACCGACAGCAGCCCGGCCGCGTTGCGGATCTCGTTGCCGCGCAGCAGGTACTGCCAGACCATCAGCCACACGTCCTGGGCGAGGTCCTCGGCGTACGCGGCCCGGTCCTCCAGGCGCAGCGTGCGGGCGACGATGTTGAGCACCCTGACGTGCTGGTTCGCGTAGATCTCAGCGAGGTCAGCGGCCAGGGCCTGGTCGTGGGTACCGTTCTTCACGGGTCGCACCTCCATGCGATCTGGGCCGCCAGGCCCGGCCGGTCCCGCGCTCCAACGCGGGGCCGGCCGAAGATGAAGAAGCCACCGGCGGCCGAAGAAGCGGCGTGATGCCGCAGTGCCCCGAGCCGGAATCGAACCGGCCAACCTCTTCCAAACAGGGCGCCAGCACCTTTTCCACCGGATCGCCGATGGGCGTAGGCAGGTGCTCCACCTCCCAGGCGTGCCACGGTGCCCGGACCCCTCGCCCCGATCTATCCCGGGACCCTTCGTCCGGACACGAGGCCAGGACGCCACCCGCCAGCCCAACTAGTTGAGTGGCGTGCGGGTCGATTAACCCACCTCTGCCAGCGGGTGTCAACACAACTAGCTGAGTACAAGCAGTTTGGATTTCTGACCTGCGGAAACACCCCTACAACACACCCGTGCGCGGCCCCAGCTTCCGATACTCAACTAGCTATGTCATGCTTGGCCGCCAACGAGGAACACCGACGAATCGAAAGGAGCGGGGGGCCGTGGCCAAGAAGGAGCCGGGGAAGATCGAGCGGATTGCTGCTGATCTGCGGGCGAAGATCGAGAACGGGAAGTACCCGCCCGGCGGCAAGCTGCCCAGCGTGTCCGAACTGCAGGCCGCTGAGGGGATCGCCTTCCAGACCGCCCGGGACGTCTTCCGGTCGCTGGAGCGGGACGGCCTGATCATCACCCGGCAGGGCAAGGGCTCGTTCGTCACCCCGTTCATCGGCAAGATCACTCGTGACGGAACCGGGCGCTACCAGCCCGCAGCCCGTTCCGAGGGCGGGGCCCGCGGCGCTTTCGAGGCGGAACTGAACCGGCTCGGGCTGGTCTACAAGCGGACCCCCACCGACATCGGCCGCGCTCGACCGCCCCGCGACGTCGCCGACGCCTTCGACCTGCACCACTCCGCGAAGGCGATCTACCGGACGCGAGCCATGAAGGCCGGGCGGGACAGCACCGACACCGACGAGGGCTTTGTCGTCCAGCTCGCGACCTCCTGGTTCCCCGTCGACATCGCTGGCGGGACGCCGATCGAGCAGCAGGACACCGGCGAGGGCGGCAGCAAGAACCGCCTGGCGGACCTCGGCTTCGCTCAGCGCCGCATCCGCGAATCCATCGAGGTTCGGTTCCCGACCTCGGAGGAGGCGGAGGCCCTGAGCATCCCGGAGGACCGGCAGGTGTACGAGCTGGTCCACCACGCCTCGACGGCGGAGGGCCGCGTCGTGGAAGTCGCCGTGCACGTCATGCCCGCGAACATCTGGCGGTTCTCGTACACCTGGGAGCTGGACGCCGACTGACGTCCTGCCCGTCCCACCCATCCATCACAACGAAGGAGAGCGAAATGCCCAGCAACACCATCGGCACCGACGGGACGATCACCCGGGACGCCCGGAGCCGGTACCGGCAGCGGGCAGAAGACGGTGCCCACGGGGCATTCGAGGCTGAGACCAAGCGCGCTGGCGGCAGCCCTCGCGCAGAGATCGACGTGGCTCGCGGCTCGGCTCCCGACGAGATCCGCGCCCACCTCGGCAACACCGAGGCGGAGGTCGTCATCCGGCGTCGTCGCATGTTCGACGGTGACCGTCTGGTCCAGCTCTGCGACACGTACATCCCGGCCTTCGTCGCGGAGGCCGCGCCCGACGTGGCTCAGCTCGACACCGGAGTGGGCGGGATCATCTCGCGCATGGCCGACGCCGGGCTGGCTCAGGCGGAGATCGTCGAGGACGTCACCCAGGAGCCCGCCAGCACCGAGCAGGCCGCCGCTCTCGGGGTAGAGCCCGGCTCCCTGCTGCTGACCATCACCCACGTCGGTCGCACCGAAGACGGCCGGACCGTCGAGGTGTCCAAGCACACCCTCGGCCCCGGCTGGACGCTGCGCTACGGCGTCCCCCTGAACTGATCTGACCAGGCCGGATGGGCGAGGAGGACTTCATGACGCACGACACCTCAGCAGGCGAGCACCTGCCGCAGGCCCTGGAGCTGGTGGCGCTCGGCGTGCCCGTGCTGCCGCTCCGCGAGGGCAAGGGTCCGTTCGGGAACTGCGCCGCGTGCGCCAAGAACGCGTGCGGCGGCAGGCCCAACATGAAGTCCGCCGGCGCCTGCTCGTGCCCGCGGCCGTGCCACGGCTGGGCCGCCGCCTCGACCTCCGCCGACGTCGTGACGTCGGCGGCCTGGGCGGCGGCCTGGCAGCGGGCCGGGGCCGTCGGCTACCACCCGGGCGGCACGGGAGTGACCGTGGTCGACCTCGACAACGCCGACGCGGTGGCCTGGGCCCGCGAGACCCTGCCCGCCACCCGGACCGTGGTCACGACGCGGGGCCAGCACTGGATCTACCTGGGCACGATGCAGTCCGCCAACGGCGTGCGCCCCGGCGTCGACATCAAGTCGCTCATGGCGTACGCCCGCTGGCTCGGCCCCGGCGAAGGCCGGATGATCCGACTGCCCGAGACGGTAACCGCCCTCCCCCGCTACGTGGTGCCAGCGGGGGCGGTGGCGTCTTCCCCGATGCCTCGGGCCTCCTGGACTCGGGCAGTCGCCACCGGGTGCCGTCACACCGAGCGGTACGTACGGACCGGCCTCGACAAGGGCGTCGCCATGGTCACAGGCCACCGCGAGCAGGGCGCCGCCAGCCAGGCGTTCGGCGTCGCGCGCTTCCTGGGCTCGCTCCACCAGGAGTGCCCCGGACCATGCGGCTTGGAGGCTCTGGGCGGGGAGATCGTGGCGGCGGCCGTCGGCGTCGGGGTCCCCGAGCCGTACGCCGTGCGGGCCGTCGATCGCGGCTTCGCCGAAGCGGGCATCCCGGTGCCCTCGACACAAATGGCCTGAGCTGCATAAACACGCTCAGCTAGGGTCAACCCACATCAGAAAAGCGAGTGGCCCGGCAGGTGGTTGCACACCTAAACCGGGCCGACTCTGGAAGCTTTCGAGCTGGGCCTGTTTCTCGACCCTCCCGCCTTCCTAGCTAGTCACCACTGTACGACACGGTGACCAGGCAGAGGAGACGGAAACAGGCTCAGCTCCCGAGAACGGAGCACACGTGAGCCACCCGTCCGACGACGGTCACCCGACCGACACCGTCCCCGCCGTACCCCAGCCGCGGGCTGAGGTTCGCGAGCGCGTCGTCATCGACGTCACCGACGAGCCGACCGGGGTCACCGAGGTGACCCGGGCGCTCCAGTCGGGCGCGATTGCCGACGTGTACCTGCGGGGCCGGCGGCCCGTGTGGATCGGCGAGGGGAACGACGGCCCCTTCATCGAGGAGATCTCGAAGGACGGCCTGACCCTCGCCCTGCACGAGCACGCCGAAGTCTTCAAGATGCGGAAGACCGGGCCCGCCCCCGTGCTTCTGCCTACGCGAGTCGCGGCCGTAGTGCTGGCACGCAACAACTGGAAGCTGCCCGCGCTCAAGGGGATCACCTCCGTTCCCCTGCTCAGCCCCGACGGTCGACTGCACCTCCGGGAGGGCTACAACCCGGCCACCGGCTGGTTCTACTCGCCCCGCATCCGTATCAAGGACGTTCCCGAGAACCCGACCCAGGAGCAAATCGCCGACGCCCAAGAACTGATCGTGGGCCGGATGCTGGGCGACTTCCCGTGGATGGCCGCCAGCGACCTCGCGCAGTTCGTCGGCTCCCTGTTCATCCCCCTGCTCCGCTCGATGATCCCGGACCCCACCCCGCTGTGGTGCATCACCGCGACCAACCCGGGCTCAGGCAAGTCGCTGCTCTCGCGGATCATGGGTGATCTCTTCGGGCTGAAGACGGCCTCTTGGGGCTCCGACAACGGCGAGCAGCGGAAGGTGATCACCTCCGTCCTGATGGAGTCCGGCCACCCCGTCACCGTCTTCGACAACGTGCCCTCCGGCCACACCCTGCGCTTCCCCGTGATGTCGGAGCTGATCACCTCGCAGATCTGGGGCGACCGCGTCCTCGGCAAGTCGGAGATGGCGAACATCCCGAACAACATGCTGTGGGTCGCCAACGGCAACAACCTCACCGTCGGCGACGACCTGGCCCGCCGCACAATCTGGGTCCGCCTCAACCCGGAGGTCCGACCCGACACCCGCGACCCCGCCGCCTTCGCGGCCGGCGACCTCAACGAGTGGCTCCAGCTCCACACCGCCGAAGTCCTTCATGCGCTCCTCACCCTGCTTTGCGGCTGGGTGTCGGCCGGGATGCCGAAGTCCAGCCATCACATGGCCTCCTTCGGAGCCTGGCCCCGGACCCTGGGCGGCATCCTGAACTGGATGTGCCTCCCCGGGTGGCTGGACGACCGCGAGGAGCAGATGGAGGACGCCGACGAGGACTCCATGGAGTGGGCCGCCTTCCTCTCCGTATGGCGCGACGAGCTGGGCACGAAGGAGTACACGTCCCAGAACCTGGTCGACTTCGCCTTCGCCTCCGCTACCGGGATGAGCGCCGCATCCTCGCTCAGCAAGGTGATGCCGACAAACGGCGACAAGATCCCGAACTCGAAGCAGCTCGGGAAGTGGCTGCGGGCGCGGCAGGGACGGTTCTTCAGCGGCTACCGCATCCTCGCCCGACGCGACGCCCGGCAGAAGATCAACTACTGGCGGGTGGAAGGCCCCCCGTCCGAGCAGTAGCCACTCCTCGGCATCGGCACCGCCCAAGGCCCGCACGGACACTCCGTGCGGGCCTTCGTCGTGCGTCCTGCGCGGAGTGCGGTGCAACCACTACCCGCACTGCCCGCACTACCCGTACTACCCGCAAAGTGCCAGCTCAGCGGCCTGCGGGTAGTCGCTCGCCCTCTACCCGCAGCGGGTAGTCACCCCCCGCTCTACCCGCACTGTCCGCCACGGGGTAGTGCGGGTAGTTGCGGGTAGTGCGATCTTGCCATCTGATCACTACCCGCAACACCTCTGACCTGTGGTTATGCGGGTAGTACGGGTAGTGCGGGTAGTTCTTTTAACTCTGTTGTTTCTGTTGCTATAGAGCAGTACTGGTTCCGGGGAGGAAGAAGCCACCCCGCGCGGGTAGTGCACTGCCCGCGCGGTCTGGCGTCGACCGCGGGGCGTGGCTTCTTCATCCACGAGCGACCGGTGGGGCACGACGGCCTGAGCTGCCGGTGTGCTGGCATGCTGGCCTGCCCGCAGGCTGGCACGCTGGCCCGTGGGCGTGTTGGCGCGTCTGCCCGCGGGCACGTTCGGCGCGCTGGCAAGCTGACGTGCTGACGGGGTCCCGGAAGAGTGGAGAGGGGCGAGGCGATGGCAGCCAGGCGTACGGCCGTGATCAACAACAGGGGCGGGGTGGGCAAGAGCGACCTCACGCTCCGGCTGGGCGCCGCCCTGGCGAAGCGGGGCCGGAAGGTGGGCCTGGTCGACTTCGACCCGCAGGGCAACCTCTCGCGCCGCGCCGGCTGGGTCTACAACGAGGCCGAACCGCAGATCACCGTGAGCGAGGCGGTGCAGTCCGACCGGGTCGGCGCGATGCGTCAGGTGTGGACCCCGGTGCAGTGGAAGGCGGAGTACGCGCAGCGCATGGTCCTCGCCCCGGCCTGGCTGGAGCTGGAGAACCGGTACGCCGAAGCGGGCCTCCCCGGCTCCCACCTCCGTCTCGCCCGCGTCCTCCAGGGCGCCGACGAGGACCTGGACGACGTCCTCATCGACTGCCCGCCGTCGCTGTTCCACCTGACGCAGATGGCGATGTCCGCCGCCGACGGGGTGCTGATCGTGACCCGAGCCGAGATCGACTCGATCCTCGGCGCGAAGCGCGTGCGGACCTTCATCGGCGAGAAGGCGCATGCCTTGCACGCCGACGACCTCCGGATCGACGGCGTGGTGGTCAACGACTACGAGCAGGGCAAGCCGCGGCAGCGCCAGCAGCTCGCCAGCGTCCGCCGGCTGTTCGGCGATCTGGTGTGGGAGCCGGTCATCGCCCGCCGCGAGGTCATCGCCAACGCGGCCAACGACTTCGTCCCGCTGGAAGACGCCAAGGGCTCCCAGCTCACCCAAGCGGTCGCCAGCTTCGAGCTGCTGGCCGACACCTACGAGAAGAGAAACACCGCCTGATGGCCCCCCGCCACAACTTCGAGACCCCCGACGACGTCACCGAGCCGCCCCTGACGCCGAACACCGGCGGGGTCAAGGTCGGCGCGGACCTCGGCCGACGCCCCCGGAAGGCGAGCGACTGGAAGTCCTTCTCCAGCTACCTCCCCGAAGACCTCCAGCGGCGGTTCCGGTCGGAGTGCGCACTGGCCGGGATCGAGGTCCGCCAGGGCCTGGACGAAGCCGTGCGGACCTGGCTGGACACCCGGCAGGCAGGCAAGTCCGCAGGCTGACACGCTGGCGGGCTGGCATGCTGGCACGTCAGCCCGCAGGCACACAGCCCTGAGCAGCGCAAAGAGCCCCGCACCGGTCAGGTGCGGGGCTCTCGTGCGTCCGGCGGGTCAGCGCTGCGGGGGCTGGAGGCGGTCCCCGATCCAGCCGGGCAGCGGCGCCACGGGCACGTCCCGGACGATGACGTACGGGCGCCCGCCGACGATCGAGCCGGGCCCGACGAGGTAGCCGCCGCTGCGGTGGCCGGGGCCGCGGACGTCGATCCCGGGCCCCAGCGGCGTACGGCCGCCGGAGGTGCTGCCGATGGTGCAGCCCATGGGCGCCCGGAAGTACAGGTGCCGGCCCCCGGACGGGGTGGCCACGGTGAACGTCTCGGGCACCGTCTCCCCGAGCCGGTCGGCCAGGGCGGCGAGCACGCCGGGTCCGTCTTCGTCGTCGTGGACATCGAGGTCCAGGGCGACGGCGCCGGAGGCCCGGCAGCCGATCCCGACCCCCCGCCCGGCGAGCAGCTCGGGCAGCCGCTCCGGCAGCAGGGTGGCTTGGAGCTGCCACCCGCGTTCGGGCACCCGGCCGCCGATCGGGAGGGGGAAGACGGCCAGGCCCCGGTCGATGGCGGCGCGGGCGGTGGCCAGGACCTGCGGGCACTCGGCGGACCAGTGCCAGAGCTGCGCGGGGTTGAGACGGTGCTCGGGGCAGTCGTCCAGCTCGCTGCCGCTGGCCACGGCCCCGCAGCCGACCTTGGGGCAGGTGCACGCGCGGAAGGCGGCGCCGCCGTACGGCCTGCCGTGCCGCTCGTACCCGCTCGCCGTGATGACGGCCTGGACGTCGCGGACGTTCACGCGGCCTCGTCCTCGTCGTCCTCGTAGCAGCAGCACTCGCCGTACGGGTCGCCGCCGCCGCCGGCCCCGCACTCCTGGCAGCCGTACGAGTTGTCGTCCTCGTCGTAGTCGCCGGTCGCGGCCCGCATCTCCTCGTGCCGCCACCCGGTGCACTGGTACTCGCAGCCGCAACCCTTGGCGCACTCGGGGCAGACCATGCCGTTCGTCCAGCCGCACCGGTCGCACAGGAGCTGGTTGCGCGGGTCGGCCTGCTCCTGGCGGAGGTAGTCGACGGCCTCCTTGTACGTGTTGATGTCCACGTACTCAGCCAGGTAGCGCTCCAGGGTCTCCCGCTCGTCGGCGTCGGGGTGGTCCATGAGCGCGATGGCGCAGGCGTGCCTGATGCCCAGCTCGTCCTTGAGGTCGGCCAGGTCCTTCTTGCGGGCGTGGTTCTTCGGCATCTCAAGCTCTCGTTTCCGCGGCTTGCGGTGATCCCAGACTCACCGGCCGCTCAAGAGCGAGACCAGCGAAGGCGTAGCGTGGAGAGGGTGGCTCGGCGCGGAGCACCTTCGGTGTTGCTCGTCCGGTCTGGGCCAGACGAACCGGGCCACGAGCCGGGCCCACGGCCGCAAGGACCGCAGACCCGACTGTAGCGAACGGCACCGACACTCAGGGCGTGATCCGCACGGACGTCACGCGATCGGAGTGGATGCGATGAGCCTTGCGGCCGGCGGGCGACTGCATGAGGGCGGTCGCGGAGTGCTCGATCATCGCCACGTGCACGCTGACCGGGGCGGTGACCCGCACCGAGTAGCCCTGCCCGCGCCGGATCGTCTGCCCGGCGGCGAGCGCCTGGCGGACCGCGTCGTCGGCGACGTCGACCAGGTGCTCGGCGACCAGGCCGGGCACGTCGACCACCACGACCGGATCGGCGGCCACCGCCTGGACGTCGTCGCCGACGTCCTCCTGGCCGTCACCGTCGAGCAGCTCGGACAGGTCGTCGGGCACCGCGCGGGCCCCGGCGGCATCGAGGACCCGGCGCACGGTCTTCGGGGCGATGTCGTACTGCCGGGCGAGCGCCTTCACGGCGGCGCCCTCGCGGAACGCCTCCACCAGCTCGACCACCTCGCCCTCGTCGAGCGCGGCCGGACGTCCGAGCGTCTTCCCGGCGGCCTCGGCCGCGGCGACGCCCTCCTTGGTGTTCTCGCTGATCATGTCGCGCTGGAACTCCAGCACGGCCGCGAGGACGCTCACCATCATCTTGGTGCCCGGGTCGTCCGAGGCGAGGTCGATCCCGGACAGCAGCCCCGACTCCACCCGCAGGTGCAGCCCGCGCCGGATGAGCACCGGCCGCAGGGCGATGATGTCCGCGACCGATCGGAACAGCCTCGCGGCGTCCGCGATGCGGATCGTGTCGCCGACGGCTGCCTCATCGAGCAGCTGCTTGAAGCCGGTGCGGTACAGCGACAGGACGCGGCTGGAGGTCGCCGGGTCCTCGTAGGCCGGGGCGCCGGCGGCGAGCAACGCCGTGAGGGCGTGCCGCTGCCGGGCGTCGGTCTGCTTGTCCGTCGAGTGCCGCAGGTACAGGCGGTCGGTGCTCACGCGTCGTCCTCGTCGTCCTCGAACTCCGGCATCCCCGTGGTGTCCAGGCCCATGGGGGAGCTGGCGTTGTGCATCCGCTGGACGGCGGCCGTCAGCGCGGCGGCGGCGGCCATCGCGTCGTCGCGGGCGGCCAGCAGCTCGGCCACCTTCGCGTCGGCGTCGCCGTTGCCGTCGATGCGCACCCGGCCGTGCTCGTAGGTGTGCGTCACCGGCCGGACCGACTGCTGGACGGCCTGCTCCAGCATCCCGGCCATGTAGGAGAGGTTCCCGAGGGCGCTGTACGCGTGGCTGGGGAACTCCCAGTCGCGGGCGACGGCGCGGGAGGTGTGGTTGAAGGTGCGGACGGCGTCGCCAGCCTCGGACAGGTGACGGGCCGGGTTGTTGTCGCTCATGGGGTTCCCCTCGGTTCGGCCGGGCCGGGATGGCGTCGGCGTCCGTTCACCACTCTAGGGGGGCGAAAAGGGGGGGCGCAAGTACGGAACGGATTCCAATGGATCGCAGCCGGTTCTAGGCCCGGTTTTCACCCGTTTGGGTGACTCGTCGGATTGGATCGGCTGCCGGGGGCGTAAACGACCGTTTCCGCCCCCCGCCCGGAATGGATCACCCGGACGTGCTGCCCGTGCTGCGGGCCGGTCGACAGATTCCCGCCCGCCCGGCGGGAGCGGCCCGGGTCCGAGCCGTGCACCCCTGGCGCCGCGCGGGGCCGGCGGGAAGGCTCGACGGGAGAGGCGGTCGGCCTGCCTGCCCGCTGGCATGCCAGCACGCTCGCCCGCCAGCGATTCCACGGCGGCACCCCCTTGACCACCCCCTTGTCCGGCAGGTGGTCAAGGGGGTCTGTGCCGTGGTTTCGAAGGTGGGCCCGCCGAAGATCAGGAATCGGCCTCGCAGGTTGCGGCGTCCGGCGCGTTCTCCGACCTCCGCGTGTGAGCGGACATCCGGAGCCGTCGCAGGGGCACACGCGGGCACACGGCGATTCCCGCAGGTGGACGGACCGCGTGGCGTCACTCGTGTGGCGTACGAGGCGTACAGGCGGGGACAGCCGTCTCCCACGGGAGACACGGGGCCGGCGGTCAGCTCCACCACCCGCGCCCGGAGGGCGCCCGCGGCTCCACCCCGGCCGGTGGCCCCGCCGGGGTGGCTTCTTCCCCCTCCACTGACCCCTGACTTGGAGACGAAGCAGCCACCCACCGCCCGACCCGCGAGCCGCTGACCTGCACCGTGTCCGGAAGGTCCGCGCAGTTTGGTCGGGCACTGCCTGCTGGACCTCGTGCACGACCTGGCGGCGGCCGTCGAGCCCGAGACGCAAGCGCGTGATCCTGCTATCTCGCGCGCGATGGGGCGGTCCCACAAGTCCCGCGAAGCCCGCGACGGTAGCGCCACCGGTCCGTACGGTCCGCCCCCATGACGACCACCAACGACACCGCGAAGTCCCCCGCCCGCCGCCGCCCGCGCCGCCGGGGCCGCCCCTCGCTCCTCACCCCGGCCGTGATGGACCTCCTCATCCGGGCGACCGCCGTGGGCCTGCCGATGACGCAGGCCGCCGACGCCGCCGGGGTCGGCCGCTCCACTTTCCTGCGCTGGATGAGCCGCGGCGAGGACGTCGTGGAGGAGAAGCAGCACGGCCACCTCGACGTGAACTCCCCCGACCCGCACGCCGCGCTGTACGCCAGGGTCACCCGCGCCCGCGCCGCGTCGGCCGTCCGCGCCACCGGCCACATCGAGGAGGCAGCCCGCGGCGCCGTCGTCTCCGAGACGTACCGGACGTGGACCGACCCCATCACCGGCGAGCACCGCAGCGAGCGACGCATCCGCCGGCGACCGGGCGACTGGCGCGCGTCGGCGTGGTTCCTCGACCGCCTCGACCCGAACCCGAAGTCGCTCGACGAGCTGCTCGACGAGGAGGACGCCCGGCAGCGCGCCCGCCAGGAGACGCCGATGGAACGCGCCCTCACCCCGCACCTCCAGGACCTCGCCGCCCGCCTCCAGCAGACGCTCGCGCAGTACGAGGAGAATCCCCCGGCCGCGCCCGGGGCGGAGTAGCTCGACGTCCTCCTGGTCCTCGATGTCGACGGGTCGGTACGCGTACCGGTCGACCAGGACCAGGGGAAGCCGAAGCCGCCGTCGGCACCGGGTCGGGAACGGCTGTCGGACTCCAAGGGGGTCCCGTACAGAAGTAGTCGGCGGCCCCGGCCCCCTTGACCACGCAGGTTGGCGGTGGGTCCGGCCGGATGACGAAGCGCCTTGCCAGACGCCCCGGGAAGCGCCCTGCCGGGCGTCCTGGCGTGCGCTCTGCGAAGCGCCCTGCGAGACGCCTGGGGCAAGTTGTACGGCAAGCCGTAGGGCCAGTTGTAGAGCAACTTGTACGGCCAGTTGTAGAGCAAGTTGTAGGGCAACCCCCCGGGCCCGCTGCATGGCCAACCCGGTCACAGCTCTTGCACTCCCGCCGGCCCCGAACCGTCCGCCTCCGTCACCTCCGCCGAACTCCCCCGCGTGACACTTCTTGCAACTCCGCTCACCACCCCCGCCCGAACTCCCCAATCCCTCCTGCAGAACTCCTTCCGACTCCTCCACTCACCACTTCAGTCCTCCAGTCCCCCGTCCCGACCTGTACCTCTGGAAACTCCGAGACCACCCCCTCCTAGGGACGACGCGAGGGGGTGGTCTCGGAGATGGAAGAGTGTTCGTGCAGGTCGGGACGGGGGACTGGAGGACCCCCAGTCACACCTGGTTTTACAGGTGGTTTTACACCCCGCCTTGAACTCCGGCCGCCCTCGGCCGGAAACCCGAAGAGTGTCTTCACGGATAACTTGCTCGACCCCGGGCGGGCGCGGGAGTACTACTCCCGCACCAACTTGCTCGCCCCGCCGGAGTGTCTGTTCCTCCACCTTGCTCGGGCCAGCGGCCGGTCTTCCCGCGCCCCCGCCCGAGCAACGTCCGCGATCGAGCACCTCTGGCACTTTTCCCCTGGCGGGGTTTCGTGGGGACGGAACCCGGCCCCCGACTCCGAGGGCCCGGGGTGCGATACACCTCTGGCACTTTTGGCCCGGCGGGTTTCGTGGGGACGCAACTCCGTGCGCTGCCCGGCTGCCTCGTAGGGTGCCGGGATGAGCACCAGCATGCCGCCCGAGCCGAACGAGAACGACGACCAGGAGCACGGCGACGTCGTCGCGAAGTACGAGACGGTGCGCGTTCGCGATCGTCTTGTGCAGCGCACCTGCGGGTGGTGCGCGGTCGTCCTGCGGTACGGCGGCGTCGGCCGGCCGCCCAAGTTCTGCTGCGACGACCACCGCAAGAGGTGGCACGAGCGGGAGAACGCGAAGAAGGCGCTGGGCCTCGACACGGCCGCGTCCGAGCCGGTTCGCGAGGTCATCGAGCGCACCGAGACCCGCGTCCGTACGGTCGTCCGCAAGGGCCCGACCGTGCTCCAGCCGGTGCCCGCGAGGCCCGACCCGCGTCAGGCCGACCTCCGCTTCCCCGGGTCGTTCGACGACTGGCGCACCATGCTGGCCTACCTCCGCGCCGACGCCCCGGAGCTGCGCGAGCACCCCCGCGCGGCCGAACTGCGGATGCAGTTGCGGCGGCTGGCGACCGAGGACTTCCCCGGCGCGTTCGAGTCCTCCCCGCCCCGCACGGTCGACGGCTGGTACTCGCACCTGCGGGTGCTGCTCGACGAAGTGCGCGCCGGCGCTCACAGCGCGGAGGACCGCCGGGCCCTCGCGAGCGTGTTCACGACCGTCGCCGAACAGCTCCGTGACGGCCAGGCCGCGCCCGCACCGGTCCCCGGACAGTCCACCGGCATCAGCCGGGCGGAGCGCCGCCGACGCGAACGGGACGCCCGCAAGGGGCGCGGCTGACCCGAGCGACCGGCGGAGTTTCGTCCGGACGGAACGGAGTTGCAAGAGATGTCAGGCCGCCCTCGGTCTGACTCTGCGGAACGGGGAAGCTACCCTTCCGCACCAACTTGCTCCGCGTGCGAACGGGCTACGACCGTCGTACGCGACAACTTGCTCGGCCCCGGGTTCCGTTACGGGTCCCCTTTGGAGTCCCGTTTGGGGTCCCGTACCGAGTCCCCTTTCGAGTCCCGTTTGGGGTCCCCTTCGACGTCGCCGCCCGCACGACAACCGCGCAGGTGGGAGCCGGTGAACAGGGCGGCAGAGCACGCCGACTACTTCCCTGGGGA
>NZ_JBHWCC010000088.1:0-25853 GCF_042735715.1 Streptomyces sp. NPDC059582 | reverse complement strand
AAACCCCACCCCTATTTTGGTTAATTTTTGTGGCGCCGGCCGCCCCCCCCCCCCCCGGGGGGGGCGCCCCCCGGTTCCGGCGGGGGCCGGCCGCGGGGGGGGGGGGCGGCCCGGAGCGCTTCTCGGGGGGTAGGGAGTCAGCCGACCGTCCGTGCCGCCCAGGCCGCGAGTTCGGTGCGGGCCGCGGTCAGCAGGGCCGTGGACGGGGAGGCCGCCCCGTTGGTCACGAGCGCGTAGTGCAGGACGTCCGTGTCCGACGCGGTGAGCAGGAGCCGTCGGCTTCCGGTGCCGCCCGGTTCGGCGGCCACGGCGACCGGGGTGGTCGACGTGTACACGGGCGGCGCGGACACGGCGCCGAGGTCGGAGACCACGGTCGTGGCCGCGGTCGGGAACGACGCCGGGAGGTGCAGTTCGGTCGGCGCGGTACCGCCCCGGGAGCGCCACACCAGCAGCCCGTACTGCCCGGATCCCACCAACTGCGCCACGTTCGGCAAGGAGGCGGGCACCGGGCTCCAGGTCAGCGTGGTCGAGCCGTCGCGGGAGCGGTCCTCGTAGGTGAAGGCGACCGTCGCGCCCGAGGTGGCGCTCGGATAGACACGGTCGAGGAGCCGGGCGTCCTGACGCAGGGTCACGGTGCCCGCGTCGTCGAGGCGTACGGCGGACAGGTCCTCGTCGTTCCAGGCGTCGCCGCCGGTGAGCACCTTGCCGGGGTTGCCGTTCATCAGCTCGTGGTGGCGTCCGTTGTAGAGGTCCCACTGCCACTGGGAGCCGGACAGCACCGGACCGGACGTGGCCGGGCTCGACCACCAGCGCGCGCCCGGGACCCGGGAGTCGAGAGCCTGGTACATCGCCTTCAGGACGGTCGGCGCCTTGTCCGACACCGTCCCCGACAGCGGATGGCCGAACTCGCTGACCACCGCGGTCGTCCCGGCGGCCGCGGCGCGGTCGCGGACCGTGCCGAAGTCGGTCGCGTACTGGCCGTCGCCCGCCTTGCCCCACATCAGGATCCCGGAGATGGCCTTCTGGTCGTAGAAGTGGGTGTTGAAGACGTAGCGCGAGCCGAGCGGGCCGGCGTCCAGCAGACCGCCCACCTGCTTCTGGGAGTCGATGTTGGCGTTCCAGAACAGGTTCGGCTCGACGAAGGCGGGCTTGTCCTGCCAGCCGGCCGCGTCCATCCGGGCCCGGAACTTCGCGTAGAACGGCCAGAGCACGTCCTTCTCCCAGGTGCGGCTGGTCTGGCCCGGGTCGTAGGTACCCGCGTAGGGCTCGTTGACGGGGTCGAAGCCGACGACACCCGCGAACTCCCCGGCGGACAGGTGCTGGGCGACGTACGCCATGGTCTGCTGGGCGGTGGCGAGGAAGGCGTCCTGGAGGCCGTGCGCGTTGTGCCAGAAGTCGTACGACGCGGCCTTCACCGCTCCGTTCTGGGTGATGTTCTGGCCCCAGAAGAAGCAGATCCCGCAGGACTCGTCGGGATAGGTGCCCGCGTCCACGGCCCACCCGGGGGCACCGTCGCCGGTGTACCAGCTGTCGTCGTCGAAGAGGTAGCGGGAGTAGAGGTCCTGGTGGAAGTCGGGGTAGACCCGGATACCCAGGTCGAGGAAGGCGCGCAGCTGGTCGGTGACGGCGGCCAGATAGCCGGTGTCCACCTGGCCGCGGGCCGGTTCGGCGTGGGCCCAGGAGAGCAGGAGGCGGACCGAGTTGCCGCCGCCGAGGGCACGCAGCGCGGTCGCCGACTTCCTCGCGTCGGCGACGGAGGCGAAGGGCAGGCCGTCGTGCTCCTCCAGCTTGGTCTCGCCGGAGACGTTGTAGCCGCGCAGGACGATTTCGCGGCCGAGACTGTCGGTGAACCTTCCGTTCGACACGGTGAGCGACGCGCCGTCGAACCAGAGGGAGTCGGGGACGGTGGCGGCGGTGGCGGACGGGGAGCCCGCCACCGTCAGGAATCCGCAGAGGACGACCAGAACCACGAGCAGACGTGCCCGGATATTCGGCATGTCCACTACAGTCTGGCGATGCCAGAACACAGTCAACACCGCTGACTCCGCAGTAAGTTCACTCCCGGCCGCCACGCGGGCCTCATCCCCCGACTCTGCGCGTCACGTTCAACAGGTACTCCTTCCGGTTCAGCGGGTTGTGGTCGGTGCGCGCCCGCTGCGGGACCGGGTCACGCACGACCGGCGCGTAGTGGTCGAAGACGCTCTCCCACTCGCCCTCTCCCCTGGTCAGCCCGGGCAGTTGCTGCTCCAGACCGTGCACCTGGGCGGCCGGCACCGCACCCTCCAGGACGCACACCGCGCCCCGGGTCTCCGTCGTGCGCGGTACGGCCCGCAGCGCGGCCAGCACCGGCAGCAGGGCGCCCAGGGTGTCCACCGGGACGTCGAGGCGGAACCGGTGCATCGGCTCGTGGACCTGTGTGCCCGCCCGCCGCAGCGCCTCGGTCAGGACCAGCGGGGTCAGCCCGCGGAAGTCCGCGCCGGTGCTCGACATGCTCTTGTCGAAGCCCTGGTGGGCGTGGCTCTGCCGGGGCGAGTAGCCGCTGTGGGTCATGGTGACCGTGCAGTCGGTGACCCGCCAGCCGTGCAGCCCCTGACCCAGGGTCTCGCGCACGGTGTCCTCGACCGCCTTGAAGAAGGCGTACGGCATCGACCCGAGCTCCACCTCCAGCCGGAAGGCGACGCCCGCGCCGACGGGGGCCGGGTCGACGCGCAGACCGACGGTCGCGAGGAACGGGTTGCCGTCCTTCTTGTTGAACTCGACGGCCTCGCCCGTCCCGGCCGGCCGCTCGACGCACAGCGGGGTGGTGCCGCGGAACGCGACGTCGAGTCCGTACGCGTCGGCGAGCGTCGCCTGGAGGACCTCCTTCTGCACCTCTCCGTACAGCGACACGGACGTCTCCCGCCGGACCTCGTCGTGCCGCAGGTCGATCAGCGGGTCCTGTTCGGCGAGCTGGGTGAGCGCCAGGTGCAGGGCCCGGGTGTCCGTTCCCTCCCCCGGGACGACGACGGTCTCCAGGGTCGGCGGGGCGAAGACGTGCCCGTACGCCTTGCGGGGTACGCCGATCGGGTCGCCGATCCTGATGTCGGCCAGGCCCCACAGCCGGGCGATCCGGCCCGCGGGGACGGCGTCGGCACGGGTGTCCGTGCCGCGGTCGAAGACGCCGATGCCGGTGATCCGGCCCTCCCGGCCGTCCTCGCCGAAGGGGATCCGGTCGCGGGTGCGCAGGGTGCCCGAGAACAGGCGGGCGTAGGCGACCTTCTCCCCCGCCGGGCCCCGCTCGACCTTGAAGACGGTGCCGGAGACCGGTCCGTCGGGGTCGCCGTCGGAGGCCGGCAGCAGTTCCCTGATGCCGGAGATCAGCTCGCCGACACCCGCTCCGGTCATGGCCGAGCCGAAGTACACCGGGTGCACCTCGGCCTGCCGGGTCTGGGTGACGAGCGCCGCGCGCAGCCGGTCGCGCCCGACGGTGTCCTCGACGTACGCGGCGAGCAGGGCGTCGTCGTGGTCGGCGAGGACGTCGACGGCGGCCGGGTCGAGACCGGGCGTGAAGCCGGCCGCGCGGGTGCCGAGCCCGGTGGGGCGGCCCATGGGCACCACCGCCGCCGAGAGGCGTTCGGACAGGGCCCGCAGGACGTCCGTGTCGCGGGCCCCACGGCGGTCGATCTTGTTGACGAACACCAGGGTGGGGATGCGCAGCCGTCGCAGGGTCCGCATCAGCACGCGCGTCTGCGCCTGGACGCCCTCGACGGCCGAGACGACCAGCACGGCGCCGTCCAGGACCCCGAGGACGCGTTCCACCTCGGCGATGAAGTCGGGGTGGCCCGGGGTGTCGATGAGGTTGACCGTCACGTCGTCCACCGGGAAGGAGACGACTGCGGACTTGATGGTGATGCCGCGCTGCCGCTCCAGCGCGAGCGTGTCGGTCTGCGTACTGCCCGCGTCGACGCTGCCGATCTCGTCGATGACTCCGACCGTGTGCAGCAGCCGTTCGGTCAGACTGGTCTTGCCCGCGTCCACGTGCGCGAGGATTCCGAGGTTGAGCAGATGCACGAAGCGTCATGTCCTTCGAAGAGTGGGGTCTTTCCTTCCGGGGTGGACATGAACGGTGTGCGCATCTGCTGCTCCTGGATCTTCCGGCGAGGCGGTCCTTCGCAGTGCAGCAGACCGGCGGGCGGTACGGCAACGGAATAAGTCCGAACGGATCAGCGCCCGACCCGACACGCGGCCGGACGGCCCGACGCCGGCGACCGGACGCCCCACGCCCGACGCCCACACCCCACGCCCGACGACGGGAGCGTGGCGTTGCGGAGCGCCTCCCCGACCGGATGCGACGCTTGCCGCGGTGGTGAGAGGAGCCGACGATGCGTGACATTCTCCCGGTGCTGAACGGCTGGTACGGGGCCGGTGTCCCGTTCGGTCTCGCCACCGTGGTCGCGGTCAGCCGCAGCGCACCGCGCGATCCGGGGGCCGCCATGGCCGTGGGACCGGACGACCAGGTCGTGGGCAGTGTGTCGGGCGGCTGCGTGGAGGGCGCGGTGTTCGAACTGGCCCGGGAGGTCGTGGCGAGCGGCGAGGCACGGCTGGAGACGTTCGGCTATGACGACGCGGACGCGTTCGCGGTCGGGCTGACCTGCGGCGGTGAACTCACCGTGCTGCTGCGGCCGGTGTCCCCCGCGCTCGACCCGGCCTTCGGCGCGGTCGCCGAGTCGGTCGCCGCGGGCCGCCCGGTGACCGTGGCGACGGTGGTGGACGGGCCCGCGCCGCGCGGGGCCTGTCTCGCCGTCTGGCCGGACCGGGTCCGCGGCACGCTGGGCACGCCCGGCCTGGACGCGGCGGTCACCGCCGACGCCCGCGGCGGGCTCGCCCTGGGCGCGACCGGCGTACGGCACTACGGGCCGAGCGGGGAGCGGCGCGAGGACGCCGTCCGTGTGTTCCTGCACTCCTTCGCGCCGCCGCCGCGCATGCTGGTCTTCGGCGCGATCGACTACGCGGCCGCCGTCGCCCGCATCGGCGACTTCCTCGGCTACCGGGTCACGGTCTGCGACGCCCGGCCGGCCTTCGCCACGCCCCAGCGCTTCCCGGCGGGTGTCGAGGTGGTCGTGGACTGGCCGCACCGCTATCTGCGGGGCACCGAGACCGACGAACGCACGGTGATCTGCGTCCTGACCCACGACCCTAAGTTCGACGTCCCGCTCCTCGAGGAGGCGCTGCGCCGCCCGGCCGCGTATGTCGGCGCGATGGGCAGCCGCCGTACGCACGACGACCGGATGCGGCGGCTGGTCGAGGCCGGCCTCACCGAGCGCGAACGGTCCCGGCTGCGCTCACCGGTCGGCCTCGACCTCGGGGCCCGTACGCCGGAGGAGGTGGCGGTGTCCGTCGCCGCCGAGATCGTCGCGGTGCGCTGGGGCGGCAGTGGCGTGCCGCTGTCGGCGACGGTGGGCGACGTCCACCCACCGGTGTCGCTGTGAGGGGGCGGTGGGGGGCGGCGTCAGCGCGGCGGCAGCCGGTGCAGGACCACGTCCGTGAGCCGGCCGTCGGCCACGTCGGCGGTCAGGTAGGTGCAGTGCGGCTGACGGCGGCGGTCGGTCGGGGAACCGGGGTTGAGCAAGCGCAGTCCGGAGGCGGCGGTGGTGTCCCAGGGAATGTGGCTGTGCCCGAAGACCAGCACGTCGAGGTCGGGGAACCGGGCGGCGCAGCGGGCCTCCCGGTCCTGGGCGGGGCCGGTCTCGTGCACGACGCCGAACCGCAGGCCGCCGAGTTCGGCGTACGCCACCTCGGGGAGCCGGGCGCGCAGGTCCGGGCCGTCGTTGTTGCCGTACACCGCGACGAGCTCGCGGCAGCGGCTCTCCAGCAGGTCGAGGGTGGCCGTGTCGACCCAGTCCCCGGCGTGGAACACGACGTCGGCGCGCGGCAGTTCGGCGAGGAGCCGGCCCGGCAGCTCTCGGGCGCGCTTGGGGAGATGCGTGTCGGACATCAGGAGCAGGCGCACGGGTGCAGCGTACGACGTCCGCCCCTCCAGCGATCTACAGGCACAGCTGTCCAGTTCGAACTGGACAGTTTTCCCTGACGGTTTTACCGTGGGGGCCATGGCGCAGCAGAACCCCGACCCCGCCCTCTCCGTGTCCGCCGTCCGCGCGGCGCACGATCTTCGGGTCGTGTTCAGCCGGCTGCGGCGGCGCGTCCGGGAGGTCGCCGAGGACGAGGTGCTCACTCCGTCGCAGGTGTCCGCGCTGACCCTCGTCGGCAAACACGGCGCCGCCACGGCGAGTGCGCTGGCGTCCGCCGACGGCGTGCGGCCGCAGTCGATGGCCACCACGCTCGCCGCCCTCGACCGGCACGGTCTGATCCGGCGCAGCCCCGATCCCGAGGACGGCCGCCGCCAGCTGGTCACGCTGACCGACGCGGGCCGCGAGCGCGTCGAGGGCAACCGGCAGGTCCGGGCCGAATGGCTGGCCCGCGCGTTCGAGGAGCGGTTCACGGAGGACGAGCGCCGGACGGTCCTGGCGGCGTTCGCCCTCATGGACCGGCTGACCCAGTAGCGAGACCGAGGCGGAACACCGGAACGACCCGACTCACCCGAATCACCCCACACACCGACATCAAGAACACCGGAAACACCCGAAAGGCCCGAACCTCCATGGCACTCACCGCCTTCGACCCGCGGACCGCCCTCGTCGTGATCGACCTCCAGGCCGGCATCGCCGGCGCGCCCACCCAGCCGTACGCCGGTGCCGACGTCGTCGCCCGCAGCGTCGAGCTCGCCGACGCGTTCCGCGCCCACGATCTGCCCGTCGTGCTGGTCCGTGTGTCGTTCGCCGCCGACGGCGCGGACGCCGTCCCGGGCCGCACCGAGGCCGTACACCCCGGCGGCACCCGCCCGGAGGGCTGGGACGTCATCGTCCCCGAGCTGTCCGGACACCCCGGCGACATCACCGTCACCAAGCACAACTGGGGCGCCTTCCACGGCACCGACCTCGATGTGCAGCTGCGCCGCCGCGGGGTCACCCAGATCGTGCTGACCGGCATCGCCACCAGCATCGGCGTCGAGTCCACCGCCCGTGCCGCCTATGAGCACGGCTATCACGTCAGCCTGGTCACCGACGCGATGAGCGACCTGGACGCCGAGGCCCACCGCGGCAGCGTCGAGCGGGTGTTCCCGCGGCTCGGTGAGACGGGCACGACGGCCGAGGCCCTCGAACTCCTCGCCAAGACGCACGGCTGACACCGCCGGAGCGGCGCGGGCGGCGGTGCCGTCAGCGCCGCTCCCGCGTCCGGGCCCGCCGCATGCGCGGCTCCCACCAGGCGCGGTGCTCCCGGTACCAGGCCACCGTCTCGGCCAGACCGGTCGCGAAGTCCCGGCGCGGCCGGTAGCCGAGCTCGGTGCGGGCCTTCGTCCAGTCGAGGCTGTAGCGCAGGTCGTGCCCCTTGCGGTCGGCGACGTGCTCGACCCGGTCCCAGCCGGCCCCACAGGCCCTCAGCAGCAGACCGGTGAGCTCGGTGTTGCTCAGTTCGGTACCGCCGCCGAGGTGGTAGACCTCGCCGGCCCGGCCCCGGGTGCGCACGAGGTCGACGCCGAGGCAGTGGTCGTCGACGTGCAGCCAGTCGCGCACATGGCGACCGTCGCCGTAGAGCGGGACCTTCTCGCCGTCGAGCAGACGGGTGACGAAAAGGGGGACGACCTTCTCGGGGAACTGCCGGGGGCCGTAGTTGTTGGAGCAGCGGGTGACGCGGACGTCCAGGCCGTGCGTGCGGTGGCAGGCGAGCGCGAGCAGGTCGGCGGAGGCCTTGGAGGCCGAGTAGGGGGAACTGGGGCGCAGCGGGTGGTCCTCGGTCCAGGAGCCGGACGCGACGGAGCCGTAGACCTCGTCGGTCGATATGTGCACGAACGGGCCCACGCCGTGCCGCAGGGCCGCGTCGAGCAGGGTCTGGGTGCCCACCACGTTGGTGCGCACGAAATCACCCGCGCCCACGATCGAACGGTCCACGTGGGACTCGGCCGCGAAGTGCACCACCTCGTCGGCGTCGGCCATCAGCTTGTCCACCAGAGCGGCGTCGCAGATGTCGCCGTGCACGAGGTCCAGGCTCGGGTGCCCCAGCGGCAGGTTGTCCGGGGAGCCCGCGTAGGTGAGCTTGTCGAGCACCGTGACGCGCGGCGCGTCCGGGGCGGCGAGCAGGGTGCGGACGTAGGCCGAGCCGATGAAACCGGCGGCTCCGGTCACGAGCAGGTTCATGGCGGCCGAGCGTACGTCGGGGCGGGCGCCGGGATCGACCGCCCGCCGCGTCACCCCCCGCCGGCGGTCCTTGCCGTCAGTCCTCGCCGACCGGACTCGCCCTCAGTCCTCGCCCCGGACGATGTTCCCCTCCACGCCCGGCTGCGTCACGGTGACGGCACCCGGGTCCTCGACGGCCGGGACGCAGGTACGCATCACGGGCTCCTCCCGCAGTCGGCGGGCCCTCGCCCAGCCCGTCTCGGACGGGCGGACGTCGGTGTTCTCGATGGGGTCCAGGGTGTGCGAGCTCACGACACTTCATCTTCCTTCTGCCTGCCGGACGCGGCGCCGCCGGGGACGCCCGTGCTCCATCGTGGCCGAGTCCCCGAGCCCTCACGGCCCAAACACCGTCCGGCCCCGGACCCGCTCAGTCCTCCAGCCCGATCTCGCTCCACACCTGCTTGCCGCCGCTGACGGGCACCGTCCCCCAGGCGTCCGACACCGCCTCGACGAGCAGGATGCCGCGGCCGCCCGTGGCCTCCCAGCCGATACTGGTGGGCTTCACGGGCGTGCGCGGCGAGACGTCGAAGACGGCCACCCGCAGGCGGTGGTTGACCAGGGTGAGGTCGAGCCGGACCCGGCCGTCGGTGTGCACCAGGGCGTTGGTGACGAGTTCGGAGACCACCAGCAGGACGGTGTCCAGGTTGCCCGCGGGCACCCCCCAGGCGCGCAGGGTGCGCCGGGTGAAGCGGCGGGCGTGGCGGGCCGCCTCGGGGACCCGCCAGACCGTCCAGCCCTCGCGCCGCGGACGTACGGCCATACCGTCGTAGCGCATCAGGAGCAGGGCGACGTCGTCGTCGCGGCGGGCGTTGCCGAGCAGGGCGTCGGCCACGAGTCCGAGATGGGCGGGGTCGGCGACGGTCAGCCCGCGGGCGAAGCGCTCCATGCCGGCGTCGATGTCGGAGTCCGGGGACTCGACGAGCCCGTCCGTGGTGAGGGCGAGCAGCGTGCCGGGCTGGAGCCGCAGCGGGGTCATCGGGAAGTCGGCCTGGGCCACCACGCCGAGCGGCGGCCCGCCCTCGTCCTCCGCGATCTCCGTCCTGCCGTCCGGATGGCGCAGGACCGGCGGCAGGTGTCCGGCGCGCACGCACCAGGCGGAGCCCTCCTCCATGTCGACGTCGACGTAGCAGCAGGTGGCGAAGAGGTCCGTCTCCAGGTCCAGCAGAAGACGGTTCGCGTGCGAGACCACCACGTCCGGGGTGTGTCCCTCGACGGCGTACGCGCGCAGGGCCGTGCGCATCTGGCCCATCAGGGTGGCGGCGCCCGCGTTGTGGCCCTGGACGTCGCCGATGACGAGGGCGACATGGTTGTCGGGCAGCGGGATCACGTCGTACCAGTCGCCGCCGAGCTCCAGTCCCGCGGTGGTGGGCAGATAGCGGGCGACGGCGTCCGCGCCGGCCAGCTTCGGCAGCCGGCGCGGCAGCAGCTGGCGCTGAAGCATGCCGATCAGCTCGTGCTCGGCGTCGAAGGCGTGGGCGCGCACCAGGGCCTGGCCGGCCAGGCCGGAGGCGGCGGTGAGCAGGGCGCGTTCGTCGAAGCCGAAGTCGTGCGGGTCCTCCCAGCCGATCAGGCAGGCGCCCGCGATCCGCCCTCCGGCGGGCAGCGGCAGAATGGCCAGGCCGCCGGGGCCGACCTCGGCGAGGGCGGGTTCCAGGGGGGTGCCGGCCGGCCAGATCTGGGCGCGTCCGTCGCGCAGGGCGGCGGCGAGGGTGGGCATCGCGCGCACGGGCGCGTCCGGCCACTCGCTGCGCCACTCCTGGCGCCACAGTTCGGGCCAGACCTCCTGCTGGGGCGGATCGAGGACGGTGACGACGAGCCGGTCGCCCTCCAGTTCGGCCAGCGCGATCCGATCGGCCCGCAGCGGCTCACGCAGCGCGGCGACCACGGCCTGGCTGACGTCCCGGACGGTGCCGGCGGTGGCCAGCGCGGCGGCCAGCCGCTGGACGCGGGCCACGTCGGTGCCGCCGGAACGCAGCTTGGAGGCGTCCTCGACGGTGCCCACGAGCCGCATCGGCCGGCCCTCCCGGCCGGGCAGCAGCCGGCCGCGCAGCCGCAGCCACTTCGGTGGTCCGGCGGGCTGGAGGATCCTGAACTCCAGTTCGCGGTCGCCGACGGACATGTGGTCGGCCTCCACCACCGACATCAGCGACGGCAGGTCCTCCGGAACGGTGCGGCCCAGCAGGGTCTCGACCCTGCCGTCGAACTCCTCCCGAGCCAGTCCGAACAGTTCCAGGATCCCGTCGCCGACCTCCACCCGTCCGGAGTCCGCGGCGAGGCCGAACGCGTTCGGCGGCAGCTCCTCGCCCTCGGCGGCCCCGGGCGGGGCGGGACAGGCGATGGCTTCGGCGATCAGGAGGAGACACGCGCGGTCCTCACCGTCGAAGCCGCCGGGGCTGTCGCTGACGGCCAGCAGGCAGCCGTCTCCGGCGTCCCCGGGCATGGGCAACGCCCCCACCGAGAAGTCCGGGGGCGGCGTCCCCGGCCACTCGGTGCAGGCGGCGAGCTCCTCGGGGCCCAGCCATACGGGCCGTCCGGTGCGGTGGGCCTCGGCGGCCGGGGAGCGTCCGGAGAGCGGATAGCTGTCGCGCAGGCCGTACAGGTTGCGTGGTACGCCGGCCGACTCCACCAGGCGGAGCAGGTCGCCTCCGGCGCTGCGGGCGTAGACGGCGACCAGCGCCGCTCCCGCGAAGACCAGCGCCTGTTCGAGCGCGCGGTGTACCCGGCCGGGCGAGTCGGGATCGGTCGTGATCGATTTGAGGGCAACCTCGGCACGCAGCGTTCTCGATCCACGTCCCGTCGCGCCCTCACTGACCACGTCCGTCATTACAGCGCGTATGTGGCCCCTGCGCAGCCCCTGTGACCGTTCCGTGCAGGCGTGACCGGACCCCGTTCGCCGTGCGCGTCCCGCCGCCAGGGGGGAGATTTGAGCCCAGGGCCCCGCACGGCCGGGCGAGGAGGTGGTCGGCGTGCAGGACTGGCAGGCGTCCGAGCAGGCGCCGGCAGCCGGCCGGACGCCGGTCGGCCGTCCGCAGCTCTCGCTCGCGCTGACCGCCATGATGGACGGTGTCCACGCCCACTCCGGCGCGGTCTACCTGCGCGCGCCCGACGAGCCGGTGCTGGAGATGGCGGTCACGGCGGGCCTGCCGAGATCGTTCGCCGCGCCCTGGGAGCGGGTGGGGCTGAGCGCGCCGATCCCGGTCGCCGAGGCGGTGCGCACCCGGCGGCTGGTCTGGGTCGGCGGCGAGGGGGAGATGGCGCGCCGCTATCCGCGGATCGCCGTGGTCCTGCCGTACCCCTTCGCCCTGGCCGCCATGCCGGTGGCGACGGCGACGACGGTGTACGGCGCGGTGTACGTGACCTGGCCCGGTTCACATCCTCCGGACCTGACCGACCGGGAACGGACCCATCTGACCACGGCCTGCGACCGGCTCGCGCTGCGCCTGGAACGCGCGGCCCAGGAGAACCGGCCGCCGCGCGCGGACCCCGATCTGCTGTCCGGGCCGGCCGAGTGGGGCATGGCCGGCGGCACGCTGGGCACGGTCGAGGCGGCGCGCATGGTGGCGCGGCTGCCGTACGGGCTGTGCTCGCTGGATCTGAACGGGCGGATCAGCTTCGCCAACGCGGCGGCGGCCGAGCTGCTCGGCGCCCCGGTCAGCGAGCTGCTCGGTACCCACCTGTGGGCGTCGGTGCCCTGGCTGAACGACCCGGTCTACGAGGACCGTTACCGGGCCGCGCTGATCAGCCAGCACATCACCTCGTTCGTGGCGCTGCGCCCGCCCGGGACCTGGCTGTCGTTCCGGCTGTACCCGAGCACGGGCGGCCTGAGTGTGCGGATCAGCAGGGCGCGGGCGGTGGCGCAGATGAACCGGGGCGGGCCACAGCCGGGGGACGCGTCCTCGCGGCTGGTGACCATCTCACAGGTGCTGAGCCTGGCCGGCGCGCTCACCGAGGCGGCGAGCGTGCAGGACGTGGTGCAGCTGGTCGCGGACGAGATCTCCCCGGCGGTGGGCAGTCAGGCGCTGGTCCTGCTGGGCTCGCGGGCGGGCCGCCTGCACGTCCTGGGGCACCGGGGCCATCCCGACCCGCAGGTCGTGGAGCGCCTCGACGGCATCCCGCTGCTCGCGCCGACGCCGGGCGCGCACGCCCTGCGCAGCGCGGTGCCCGCGTTCTTCGAGTCCCGGGAGCAGCTCGAACACCTGTATCCGATGCACCACGCGAGCCCCGACGCCTTCGCCGCGTGGGCCTATCTGCCGTTGATCGTCTCCGGCCGGCCGGTGGGCACCTGCGTGCTCGCCTACGCCGCGCCGCATCCCTTCCCCGCGGACGAACGGGCGGTGCTGACGAGTATCGGCGGGCTGATCGCGCAGGCCCTCGAGCGGGCGTTGCTGTACGACGCCAAGCATCAGCTGGCGCACGGGCTCCAGGCGGCCCTGCTGCCGCACTCGCTGCCGTCACTGCCCGGCATCGAGGCGGCCGCGCGCTATCTGCCGGCCACCCGGGGCATGGAGATCGGCGGCGACTTCTACGACCTGGTGCCCTCACCGCCGCTGGCGGCCGCGGTGATCGGCGACGTCCAGGGCCACAACGTGACCGCGGCGGCGCTGATGGGGCAGATCCGTACCGCGGTGCGCGCGTACACGACGGTCGGTCAGGCCCCGGAGGAGGTCATGCGCAGCACCAACCGGCTGCTGATCGACCTCGGCGCCGACCTGTTCGCCAGCTGTCTGTACCTGCGGCTCGACCCGGCGCGCGGGCAGGCCGTGATGGCCCGGGCGGGGCATCCGCCGCCGCTGCTGCGCCGGCCGGACGGGCGGGTGCGGGTGCTGGACCTGGCGGGCGGCCCGCTCCTCGGTATCGACGCGTCGGCGACGTACGCGACGACGGAGGTCGAGCTCACGCCCGGGTGTCTGCTGGTCCTCTACACCGACGGTCTGATCGAGAAGCCCGGTGTGGACATCGAGGACGCCCTGGCCGACCTGGGCGAACGCCTCCGCCCGATCGGAGACCGGCCGCTCGACGAGCTGGCCGACACCCTCGTACGGGACTGCGCGGCCGCGGAGGAGCGGATCGACGACGTGGCACTGCTGCTGTTGCGGGCGGGCGGCGACGGCTGACCGGGGTGTGGCGAGGCGGGGCGGCGCGGTGTGGGCGCAACGGCGCAACGGCGCAACGGCGCGCGGAACGACGGACGGTCCGGCCCTCCCGCCGGAGAGCCGGACCGTCCGTCCGTCGGCCGCAGCCGCCTGTGTGGGCCGATCAGTGCGTGTCGGTCAGCCCGGAGTTGTCCTCGGTGCCCGTGCCCATCTGGTCCTGGGGCGCGCCGGACTGGTCACCCATACCGGCCTGGTCGTCGGCCCCGGACTGGTCGCCCGCGCCGGACTGGTCGCCGCCGACCGCGTCGCCACCGGCACCCGCCTCCGCGCCGCCGGCCTGGTCACCACCGGCCTGGTCACCACCGGCCTGGTCACCGCCGGCCTGGTCGCCCGCTCCCGCGCCCGCTCCCGCGTCGCCGAGGGTGGCGCCGGTCGCCGTCAACGCGGTGGTGACCGGCTGGAAGAAGGTCTCGCCGCCGGCGGTGCAGTCGCCGCTGCCGCCCGAGGTCAGACCGATCGCGTTGCCGTCCTGGGTGAACAGCGAGCCGCCGCTGTCACCGGGTTCGGCGCACACGTCCGTCTGGATGAGGCCGGTGACCGTGCCCTCCGGGTAGTTCACCGTGGCGTCGAGGCCGAGAACCTGACCGTCGTTCAGGCCGGTGGTGCTGCCCATCCGGAAGACCTGCGTGCCGACCGTGGCGTCCGCGGCCTGGAGGATCTGGACGGTCTGTCCGCCGCCGATGTTGACGTCGCTCGGCGCCTGGGTGTCGGGGTCGTCGTACTTGACGAGGGAGAAGTCGCCGTCGCCGGGGAAGACCGCCTGGTCGACGGTGGCGATCGGCTGGCCGTCCTGGCTGTCGGACCACTGCTCGGCCGCGACACCGCAGTGGCCGGCCGTGAGGAAGGCGGGCGAGCCGTCGCTCGCGGTGACGTTGAAGCCGAGGGAGCAGCGCGCTCCACCACCGAAGATGGCGTCCCCGCCCGACACGAACGTCTTGAAGGTGCCGGCGGACTTCTTGATGGTGGCCATGCCCGAGCCGAGGCTCTGCACGGTGGACTCCAGCCGGTCCCACTTGCCGCCGGTGACCGTGGTGTCGGCGGTGACCAGGATCTTGTTCGTCCTGGGGTCGACGGCCCACGCGGTGCCCGGGATGGTGGCGTCGGTCTTCAGGGTCTGCGCGGCGGTCTTCAGCTCGGCCGTGCTGTTCTCGACCTCCCGGACCTTCGCACCGGCCTTCTTGGCCTGCACCACCACGTTGTTCTTGTCGCCGGAGACGTTGACGACGTTGACGACCAGCTGCCGGCTGTCGGTGTCGTAGTACGAACCGGCGAAGGCGTCGCCGAGCAGGTTCTGAAGCTGCGTGGCGAGGTCCGAGGCGTCCGCCGCCTTCAGGGTCTTCGGGGCAGCCGCCTCCGCCGCGCCGTCCTGGGAGGCGTTGGCGTTCGGAAGCAGCAGGGCCGCCGCTCCCAGTGCCGCCACACTGCCCGCCGCTATCGCGGCCTTGCGCTTCGGAATTCGCTTGTGACTCAAACTTCTCGACCTCCTGGGGGACGGGGTCTGCGCTGCCGGTCGGCAGCTCGTACAGCGGCGCCTGGATGGCTGTAGGTACGCGGCGGGCGGGTGGGGCGTTCAATTCCGTTTCGCAACTTCCCTCGCGCGGTGCCGAATCGGCCGGGCGAGGGGCCGATCGGACGTGCGGCGGGAACAATCCCCCATATGACGATGACGACCGCTGAAGCGGACAAGATCCTTTCCGCCAACTTCGCCCCCTGGGTCCTCGCCCTGGGCCTGTCCGTCGAGACCTTGGGGGACGACCGGGCGATCCTGCGTCTGCCCTGGTCGGCGCAGCTGGCCAGGGAGGGCGGCGGGCTCTCGGGACAGGCCCTGATGGCCGCGGCCGACACCGCCACGGTGATCGCCGTCTCGGCGGCCCGGGGCGCCTACGGACCGATGACGACCGTTCAGCAGTCCACGTCGTTCCAGCGCGCGGTGACGGATTCGGATGTCCTGATCGAGGCGGTGCTGACCAAGCTGGGCCGCCGAATGGCGTTCGCCGACATCACGATGACCGCCGAGCGATCGGGCGAACTGGCGGCCCGCGCGAGCACCGTGTACGCGCTGCTGGGCTGACCCCCGCGCACGATCCGATCAGGGACCCTCGGTAGTGCTGCGGACACGTTCCGTCTCGAATGCGGGGTGGAATCCCGGCTTCGGTGAATCTGCACATCCCATGCTCAGCCAGGTCACCGGGAGCGGCGGATCTGCACATGTCCGCGGCGGCCCCGATGCCTTTGGGGCGGGAGTGTCGGATTCGGTGCGAGGTCGGCAAGGGGCGGTGCGCGCCGATGCCGTGCGGCGTGTGAAGAAGTCGCCAGCAAGCCGTGCGCGAGCCTGCACCGTTGACCGCCCGAAGATCGCAATGACGCAGGTGGGACCGCTGGTTGAGTGGAATCCCGGGCCGCGTACCTGCTTTGATCCATCGCACCGCGGGAGCCACGAAGGGCTCTCCGAGAGGGGTGTCCGGCTCCCGCGGTGGCGGCAGTCCCTTTCCCCAGAGGGGGCCGCTCTCCCCCTTGTGAAATATCCATATGAAGGGAAGTTCCATCATGAACTCCACCCCCCAGGTGCAGACCGTCGAGATCTCCGACGCCGAGCTCGACAACGTCTCCGGCGGTCTGTCCCTGAACGCCGTCGGCACCGTCAGCGGCCTGGTGGACGGCGTTGCCCCGGTCTCCGGCCTGGTCAACACGGTCGTCGGCACCGTCGAGGGTGTCACCGGCCTGAACACCGCCCCGGTCACGGGCCTGGTCGCCGGTCTCTGACCGCACCTTCTTGATCCGTCGAGTCCCGGAGCCGTACCCCGGCTCCGGGACTCTCGGGTGCCCTGAAGCCCTGAAGCCCTGAAGCCCTCTGACAAGCTCTCAGCCAAGCTCTCAGCCAAGCTCTCCGACAAGCTCTCCGACCGGTGAGGGAAGTCCCGTGCAGTTCCGCCAACAGGCCCTCGCCAGACTCCAGTCGCCGGAGGAGCTCGACCTTCCGGTGCGCTTCGCCCGCCCCCAGGGCTGGCTCGTCCTGTCGGTGACGGTGCTCGCGCTGGCGGGCGCCTCCGTGTGGGCGGTGACGGGCTCCGTGGCCTCGACGGTCGGCGCGCCCGCGATCCTCACCCATGGCGAGGGCAGTTACATCCTCCAGAGCCCCGCCGCCGGCCAGGTCACCGCGATCCTCGCCGAGGAGGGCCAGCAACTGCCCGCCGGCTCCCCCGTCCTGAAGGTCCGTACGAGCGATGGCGACACCGTGGTCCGCACGGTCGCCGCCGGCCGGATCACCGCGCTCGCCGCCACCATCGGCCAGATCATCCAGACCGGCGCGAACGTCGCCGCGGTGGAGAAGGTCGCGCACGCGGGCGACCCGCTGTACGCGACGGTGTACGTCCCGGCCGAGAACGCCACCTCCATCCCCGCGAACGCGCCCGTCGACCTCACCGTCCAGACCGTGTCGACGCAGGAGTTCGGGGTGCTGCGCGGACATGTGAAGTCCGTCGACCGGTCCGCGCAGTCGGCGCAGCAGATCGCCGCGTTCCTCGGCGACAGCCAGTTGGGCGAGCAGTTCACGAAGAAGGGGCGGCCGGTCGCCGTCACCGTCCGCCTGGACCGGACGTCCGCGACGAAGAGCGGCCTGAAGTGGTCCTCGGCGGACGGACCGCCGTACGCCCTCACCTCCATGACCATGGCCACGGGTTCGATCCGGCTGGCCGACCAGCGTCCCGTCGATTGGCTGCTGCCGTGACCACCGCCCAGGACACCCGAGGCAGACGCCGCGCCGCGCCGCCCGCGCGCAAGGTCCCCAAGGCGACCGCGAAGACCGTCCGCACCCCGACGGTCCTTCAGATGGAGGCCGTCGAGTGCGGCGCCGCCTCGCTCGCGATGGTCCTCGGCCACTACGGCCGGCATGTCCCGCTGGAGGAGCTGCGGATCGCGTGCGGTGTCTCGCGCGACGGCTCGCGCGCCAGCAACCTGCTGAAGGCGGCCCGCAGTTACGGCCTGACCGCCAAGGGCATGCAGATGGACCTGGCCGCCCTCGCCGAGGTGAAGTCCCCGGCCATCCTCTTCTGGGAGTTCAACCACTACGTCGTCTACGACGGCATGGGCCGCCGCTTCGGCCGCCGCGGGGTGTTCGTCAACGACCCCGGCAAGGGCCGCCGTTTCGTCCCGATGGAGGACTTCGACGGCAGCTTCACCGGTGTCGTCCTGGTGCTGGAGCCCGGCGACGACTTCGAGCGGGGCGGGCGCCGGCCGGGGGTGTGGGGCGCGATGCCGGCCCGGCTGCGCGGCACCGCGGGCACGATGCCGGCCGCCGTCCTGGCGAGCCTGCTGCTGGTGGCTGTCGGCGCGGCCGTGCCCGCGCTCAGCCGCACCTACATCGACATGTTCCTGATCGGCGGCCAGACCTCGCTGCTGGGCGTGCTGTTCACGTCCATGGCGGCGTGCGTGCTGCTCACGGTCGTCCTGACCTGGTTGCAGCAGGCCAACCTGCACCACGGCCGCATCATCTCCTCGACGCTCTCCAGCGCCCGCTTCCTGCGCCATCTGCTGCGGCTGCCGGTGACCTTCTTCTCCCAGCGCAGCCCGGCCGACCTAGTCCAGCGTCTGCAGTCGAACGACGCGGTGGCCGAGACCCTGGCCCGCGACCTCGCGGCGGCGGGCGTGGACGCGGTGGTCGTGGTCCTCTACGCCGTGCTCCTGTACACCTACGACCCGCAGCTGACGTTCGTCGGCATCGGCGTGGCGCTGCTCAACCTGGTCGCGATGCGGGTGGTGATCCGGCTGCGGGCGACCCGTACGGCGAAGCTGCGCGCCGACAACGCCCGGCTCACCAACACGGCGTACACCGGGCTCCAGTTGATCGAGACGATGAAGGCGACCGGCGGCGAGGACGGCTACTTCCGCAAGTGGGCCGGGCAGCACGCCACGACGCTGGAGGAGCAGCAGCGGCTCGGTGTGCCGAGCGCGTGGCTGGGTGTGGTGGCGCCGACACTCGCGACGTTGAACAGCGCCCTGATCCTGTGGATCGGCGGCATGCGGGCGATCGAGGGCCACATCTCGGTCGGTCTGCTGGTCGCCTTCCAGGCACTGGTGGCCCGCTTCACCGCCCCACTGACCCGGCTCAACGGAGTCGCGGGCCGGATCCAGGACTTCGCGGCCGACGTGGCCCGGCTGAAGGACGTGGAGAACTTCCAGGCGGATCCGCTCTACGGCCGCAAGGGCGGCGCCGACTCCACGCGCCGGCTGCACGGCCATGTCGAGCTGGAGAACATCACGTTCGGCTACAGCCCGCTGGACAAGCCGCTGCTGTCCGGCTTCGACCTGACCGTCGGACCGGGCCGCCAGGTGGCACTGGTAGGCGGTTCGGGCAGCGGCAAGTCCACCGTGTCGAGGCTGATCTCGGGCCTGTACACGCCCTGGGAGGGCGTGATCCGCATCGACGGGCAGCGGCTGGAGGACATCCCGCGCGGCGCGCTGGCCGCCTCCGTGTCCTTCGTCGACCAGGACGTGTTCCTCTTCGAGGGCACGGTCCGCGACAACGTGGCGCTGTGGGACCCGTCGGTCCCGGACGACGCCGTGGTGGAGGCGCTGCGGGACGCGGCGCTGTACGACGTCGTCATGCGCCGGCCCGGCGGCATCCACAGCCGGGTCGAGCAGGACGGCCGCAACTTCTCCGGCGGACAGCGCCAGCGCCTGGAGATCGCCCGCGCGCTGGTGCGCAGGCCCAGCATCCTCGTCCTCGACGAGGTGACGAGCGCGCTGGACGCGCAGACCGAGCTGACCGTGATGGACAACCTGCGCCGGCGCGGCTGTGCCTGTGTGGTGATCGCCCACCGGCTGAGCACCGTGCGCGACAGCGACGAGATCGTCGTACTCCAGCACGGCACGATCGTGGAGCGCGGGCGGCACGAGGAGCTGGTGGCACACGGCGGCGCGTACGCCGCGCTGGTCAGGGAGCGATGAGATGACGTCCGTTCAGGAAGGCGACCTCGTCCTCGGCGCGCTCGGTTCGCTGGGCACGCCGATCGACTGCGCGGGCTTCGCCCGGCTCGACCTGGAGGGCCCGCAGGTGCTGTGGCTGGTCGCGGCCGGCGCGCTGGACCTGTTCGCGGTCGACGCGGCGCAACAGGGGCACTGGCACCACCTCGGCCGGCTGGAGGCGGGCTCCCTGCTGCTCGGTCCGGTCGCCGGACCGCAGCACACCCTGGTCGCCCGTCCGGTCAGGGACTGCGTGGTGCGCCGCATCGGGCTGCGCGAGCTGTACCAGCCCGCGAACACCCAGACCTGGTCGTACGACGAGTACGGCAACCCCCAGTACGTCCCGCCCACCAGCAGCCCGCTGGAGTACGCCCTCGCGCTGGGCGTCGGCCGCGGCCTGTCCGTGCTGTTCCAGGCGCCGATGGCCACCGAACGGGCCGCCGAGGTGACCGACGACGACGTGTTCTGGATGCAGGTGCCGCCCGGCAGCGTCCAGTACGGCTCGCTGTACGGCGCGGAGGCGGCCGCCGACCTGCTGATGGACCCGGCGGTCTGGCAGGGCATGGTCGACCAGCAGTACCGGCTGCTGTCCACCCTGGACCGCTGGATCGAGCAGCTGGAGCGCACCCACGAGACCCGCACCGCGGCCGGGATCAAGGCCGGTGAGGCGGTGCGCGCCCAGGCCGACCGGACACTGCTCGCGTCGATCGGGAAGTCGTCCGCGAAGCGCACGACGGCCGCCGACGCGGACGCCACGTACGCGGCGTGCCGGCTGGTCGCCCGCGCGGCCGGGATCACCCTGGCGGCGGCCGCGCAGAGCGGCACCGGCGGCGACCGGCTCGACCCGGTGGAACAGGTCGCCCTCGCCTCACGCGTGCGCACCCGGGCGGTACGACTGGACGGCAGTTGGTGGCGCGACGACGTCGGGCCGCTGGTGGGCCACCGGGCGCTGTCCGGTGCACCGGTCGCCCTGCTGTGGCGGCGCGGCGGCTACGTGGCCGTGCACCCGGCGACCGGCCGGGAGACGCCCATCGAGAAGGCCAACGCGGAGGAGTTCGAGCCGCGCGCGGTGATGTTCTACCGTCCGCTGCCGGAGCGCGGGCTCGGCCCGCTGGGGCTGCTGCGGTTCAGCCTGCGCGGCACCGGCGGCGACCTGACCGGCCTGCTGCTCAGCGGCCTGGTCACGGTCGCGATCGGCGCGCTGGTGCCGGTGGCCACCGGCAAGGTGCTGGGCGAGTACGTGCCGAAGGCCCAGCAGGGGCTGATCGTGCAGGTCTGTCTCGCGGTGATGGTGGCGAGCGTCGTGGCGGCGGCCTTCACCCTGCTGCAGAACCTGACCATCCTGCGCCTGGAGGGCCGGATCGAGGCGACCCTGCAACCGGCCGTGTGGGACCGGCTGCTGCGGCTGCCGACGAGGTTCTTCACCGAGCGCTCCACCGGTGAGCTGGCGAGCGCGGCCATGGGTATCAGCGCGATCCGCAGGCTGCTCGCCGGAGTCGGCCCCTCGGTCGCCCAGGCGGTCACCGTCGGCGCGATGAACCTGGGGCTGCTGCTGTGGTACAGCGTCCCGATGGCGCTGGCCGCGGTCGGCATGCTGGTCGTGATCGCCGCCGTGTTCCTGGGACTCGGGCTGTGGCAGGTGCGCTGGCAGCGACGGCTGGTGGTGCTGAGCAACAAGCTGAACAACCAGGCGTTCCAGACCCTGCGCGGTCTGCCCAAGCTGCGTGTGGCGGCGGCCGAGAACTACGCCTACGCGGCCTGGGCCTCGGAGTTCGCCCGCAGCCGTGAGCTCCAGCAGCGGCTGGGGCGGATCAAGAACCTCAACGCGGTGCTGGGCGCGGTGTACCTGCCGGTGTGCTCGCTGCTGATGTTCATGCTGCTGGCCGGTCCGGCGCGGGGATCGCTGTCGGCCGCGGAGTTCCTCACTTTCAACACGTCGGTGACCATGCTGCTCACCTCGGTCACCCAGCTGACCGGAGCGTTCGTCTCGGCGGTGGCCGCGCTGCCGCTGTTCGAGGAGATCAGGCCGGTGCTGGACGCCACGCCCGAGGTGCGCACGGCCAGCACCCGGCCGGGCCCGCTGTCCGGCGCGATCGAGGCCCGAAGGCTGTCCTTCCGCTACGCCGACGACGGCCCACTGGTCCTGGACGACGTGTCGTTCGAGGTGCGGCCGGGCGAGTTCGTGGCGGTCGTCGGGCCCAGCGGCTGCGGCAAGTCGACACTGCTGCGCCTGCTCATCGGCTTCGACCGGCCGGTCTCCGGCAGTGTCCTTTACGACGGGCAGGACCTGGCCGCCCTCGACCAGTCGGCGGTGCGCCGGCAGTGCGGTGTCGTGCTCCAGCACGCCCAGCCGTTCACCGGCTCACTCCTGGACGTCATCTGCGGCACCGAGCCGTACACGCCGGAGGAGGCGATGGCCGCGGCCGAGATGGCGGGGCTCGCCGAGGACATCAAGCGGATGCCGATGGGCCTGCATACGATCGTCTCGGGCAGCGGCGCGGTCTCCGGCGGCCAGCGCCAGCGGCTGATGATCGCCCAGGCGCTGATCCGCCGGCCGCGCATCCTGTTCTTCGACGAGGCGACCAGCGCCCTCGACAACGAGACGCAGCGCACGGTCATCGAGAGCACCAAGGCGCTCAACGCCACCCGCGTGGTCATCGCGCACCGCCTGTCGACGGTGCTGGACGCCGACCGGGTGATCGTGATGGAGAACGGCAAGGTCGCCCAGCAGGGGCCGCCGGCCCAACTGCTCGCGGACACGGGCGGGCGGCTGCACGAGCTGGTACGGCGGCAGCTGGCGTAGGAGCGGGCCCGTCCCCGGCACGGGTCGGGTGTGTCCGGTACGGCCGTCCCCGGCACGGCAGATTGTCCGGTACGGCCGTCCCCGGCACGGGTCAGGTGTGTCCGGTACGGCCGTCCCCGGCACGGGTCAGGTGTGTCCGGTACGGCCGTCCCCGGCACGGGTCGGGCGGTCTCGGTCCGGGTCAGGCATCCCCGGTCCGGGTCAGGTGTCGAGGCCGGGAACCGGCGCGCCGGAGGGCACCCCGGCCTCGACGTATCCCTCGTAGAACTCCTTCCAGGGCGCGCCGGCCCCGGCGTGCGGCCCCTCGGGGCGCTCGCCGCGCGCCTGCGCGTCGAGCGCGGCGAGGCAGACCTCCCAGCCGGCACCGTTGCGGGCGGCGGTGTCCGCCGCGCCGAGCACGTTGGTGAGGGTGAAGCGGGTGCGCCGGTCACCGTCCTCCGCCAGGTCGAATCGGAGTTCGTCGCCGCCCCATTCGAAGGACAGATGGCAAGGCGGGTCCACGGCGAGGACGCGGCCGGTCGACTCGGGCATGTTCGGGTCGCCGCTGAAGGTGACGGTGGCACCGGGGCGCAGGTCGAACTCGGCGCGGGAGGGGAACCACCGGGCGAGTTCGTCGGCGTCGGTGACGAACCGCCAGACCCGGTCGATCGGATGGTCGTAGGTGCGGCTGAAGCGGACGGCGGGGCGTCCGTCGTCGAGGGTCAGATAGGTGCCGGTGAGGTCGGCGGACATGGCCGATCAGTCCTTCCAGTCCTGCGCGGAGGGGCCGCGGGGGTCTCGGGTGTCGGAGTCGCGGGGGTCAGAGGGTCGGTCGCGGTCGTCCGGGCGGTCTCGGTGGGTCCGGGTGACCGCGTGGTCCGGGCCCGCCCTGCCGTCCGGGCGGTCCCGGTGGTCCGGGTGATCCGCGTGGTCCGGGCCGGCCCGGTCGTCCGGGCCGGCCCGGTCGTTCGTCCGGGTCGTCCGGGTCGGTCGCGTCATCCGGGTCGTCCGCCGTCTCGTCGAGGCGGCGGCCCAGGGTGTCCAGGCTGGTGTTCCACAGCCTGCGGTAGGGGGCGAGCCAGGCGTCGAGGCCCGCGATCGGGGCCGGGTCGAGGGCGTAGACACGGCGCTGGGCGTCCTGTCGTACCCGTACCAGACCCGCGTCGCGAAGCACCCTGAGGTGCTTGGACGTGCTCGGCTGGCTCAGGCCGCACGCCGCCACGATCTCGCCGACGGGCCGCGGCCGCTCCAGGAGCAGCGCGACGATGGCCCGTCGGTGCGGGTCGGCGAGGGCGGTCCAGAGCGAGGCGTCGGCCATGCCTCAAATATGCCTTGCCGGTTATATGCGAGTCAAGGAATGGACGATCCACCGGCGGCGGCGACCTCCGCCGCGCACCCCTCCTGCGAAACGTTGCCGTTTCGCTTGAACTGGTTTAGCCTCCAGGTGTACGAAACCGTTTCGTTCATGCCCGGACGATTTTCCCTGGAGTGGTTTCCCGATGCCCCAGAAGACCATGACCGAAGACACCCGATCGGGTGCGGTGGAAGCGCCATCCGGCGCCTCGCCGAAACGGTGGTGGATCCTCGCGATCGTCGCCGTGGCGCAGCTGATGGTGGTGCTGGACGCGACCATCGTGAACATCGCCCTGCCGTCGGCCCAGGCCGACCTCGGCTTCTCCGACGGCAACCGGCAGTGGATCGTCACCGCGTACGCGCTCGCGTTCGCCTCCCTGCTCCTGCTCGGCGGCCGGATCGCCGACCTCTTCGGCCGCAAGCCCGCCTTCCTCGTCGGCGTGGTCGGCTTCGCCGTCGCCTCCGCGCTCGGCGGCGCCGCGACCGGCTTCGGCATGCTGGTCGTCGCACGCGCCCTCCAGGGCGCCTTCGGCGCCCTCCTGGCGCCCGCCGCGCTCTCCCTGCTCAACACCACGTTCACCGACGCCCACGAACGGGCCCGGGCGTTCAGCGTGTACGGCGCCATCGCCGGCGCGGGCGGCGCGGTCGGCCTGCTGCTCGGCGGCGTCCTCACCGACGCGCTCGACTGGCGCTGGACGCTGTACGTCAACGTGGCCATCGCGGTCCTCGCCTTCGCGGGCGGCTGGGTCCTGCTGAGCAACCACCGCGACGCCACGAACTCCAAGCTCGACGTCCCCGGCACGATCCTGGTCGCCGCCGGACTCTTCGCCCTGGTCTACGGCTTCTCCAACGCCGAGACCCATGACTGGGGTTCGCCGCTGACCTGGGGCTTCCTGATCGCCGGCGGGGTGCTCCTGACAGCCTTCGCCTGGTGGCAGACGCGCGCCGCGCACCCACTGCTGCCGCTGCGCATCCTGCTCGACCGGGATCGCGCGGCCTCGTTCCTCGCGGTGCTGATCACCGGCGCGGGCATGTTCGGCGTGTTTCTCTTCCTCACCTACTACCTCCAGCTGAACCTCGGCTTCAGCCCGACGAAGACCGGCGCGGCGTTCCTGCCCATGGTCGGCGCGCTGATGGTCACGGCACAGGTCGGCACCACGGTCCTGATGCCCCGTATCGGCCCCAAGGCCGTCATCCCGCTCGGCTTCGCGATCGCCACGGCGGGCATGGCCTGGCTGTCCGGGATCGGCGTCGGCTCCGACTACACGACCGCCGTACTGCCCCAGCTGATCGTGATCGGCGTGGGCCTCGGCCTGGTGATGCCGCCGGCGATGCAGCTGGCCACCGGCGGGGTGGCGGCCGAGGACGCCGGTGTCGCCTCCGCGACGGTCAACGCCATGCAGCAGGTGGGCGGTTCGATCGGTACGGCGCTGCTGAACACGCTGGCCGCGAGCGCCGCGACCGACTACCTGGCCGGCCGGGACACCACCAGCAAACTGGTCCAGGCGCAGGCGACGATCGAGAGCTACACCACCGCCTTCTGGTGGTCGGCCGGCCTCTTCGCGGCCGGCACGGTGATCGCCTTCCTGCTGTTCCGGCGCGGGGTGCCGCAACAGGACGCGAACGCTCCCCAGGTCGTCCACATGTGACCGGCCGTCCATGACCGAGGGGCCGCCGTCGTCAGGGAGACGGCGGCCCCTCCGCGGTCCGACGAGGCTGCCGGGACACGGGCAAGTCAAGATGCCGGACTGGAAGTTCACCGGTTCGAGTGAACAAGATCGTACGGGCGGCCGGACAGGGATGACAGGCACCCCGGCGGGGTAACTACGGAGATCCCACGTCTCCCTGCTGCGGTGGAGCACCCATGACTCCGCAAGCCCACGACCTCGATCCGCCCCCGGCGCCGAACGCCTGTGCCCGCACACGGACGAACGGTTCGTTCACCGTGGTCGAGGTGACCGGAGAGGTGGACATCGCCACCGCGGCGCTGGTCGCCGAGCATCTGGACGCGGCGACCTCGCAGCCGGAGCCGGACGTGCTGGTCGATCTGCGGCCCGCCGACTTCCTCGACTGCTCGGCTCTGCGTGTGCTGTGCCGGGCCGCGACCCGGGCCGGCGAGCGCGGCGGCAGCCTGCGGATCGTCTCCGACGACCCGCGGGTGAGCCGACTGCTGCGCGCCGCGGGGCTGTTGAGCCGATTCCCGCCGCTTGCCGGACTGCCCGGGGAGCGACGGAACGCCGAGCAGCACCCGGACGCCGAGCAGAACCGGGGTGCTGAACAGAACCTCGATGCCGAGCAGAACCTCGATGCCGAAAGGAACCGCGGCCCCAGGTG
>NZ_JBHWCC010000087.1:0-26255 GCF_042735715.1 Streptomyces sp. NPDC059582 | reverse complement strand
CCGACCTCCTGGTCGGGGTGCCCCAGCCGACGCCCGTTCATATCCCGGATCGTCCCGCTTGTGTGGGCCGGTCGGCCCTTTGACCTCTCTGACGGTCAGGCGATCCAACCGCCCGTGAGGCCCAGCACCGCCGAGCCGTCCACGTCGGCGAGCTTGGTGCGGGTGAAGTCACGGGCCCAGTCGGAGGTCTGGATACGGAACGCCGGGCGGTGGGCGGTGAGCACCCGCAGCACGGACTGTGCTGCCTCGGCCGGCGTCTGGGCGCTGTTCACCATCTGCGCAACGGCGCCATTGACGAGGTTGGCCTGCGCCTCGGCGTACGGGCCCGCGGCGGTGATCTCGGCCTCCATGTCGATCCCGATGTTGTTGAAGAACTCGGAGGCTATGGGGCCCGGCTCGACGACGGAGACACTCACGCCGAGCTTGGCCGCGACCGGCGCCAGACTCTCCATGTAGCCCTCGACGGCGAACTTCGCCGCACAGTACGCCTCGGAGAAGGGCTGCCCGATGACACCGCCGATACTGGTGACGGTGATCAGACGGCCGCCGGAAGCCCGCAGGTGCGGCAGTGCGGCCTTGGAGACGTTGAGCACGCCGAAGAAGTTGGCCTCCATGACCCGGCGGACATCGTCCACGGTATCGTTCTCCAGCGTGCCGAAGTGTCCGGCGCCCGCGTTGTTGACCACGGCGTCGAGGCGGCCGTGGTCGGCGATCACCCCGTCGATCGCGGCGGCTACAGAGGCTTCGTCGGTGACGTCGAGCTGCCGGATGTCCAGCTCCACGCCGACGGCCGCGGCAGCTTTGCGCAGCGCGTCGGCGCGGCCCGTGTCGCGCAGGGTCGCGACGGTGTGCCAGCCCGCCTGGGCCGCGCCGACAGCGGCGGCCAGGCCCATGCCGGAAGAGGTACCCGTGATCAAAACAACCTTGGAAGACATGGTGAAACCCTTCACTTGGGAGATCGAGCAATTGAGCGTGTACACGAACCGTGACCACGTGCGGCACACGTGTGCCATTCGGCTCATGACGAAGAGGAAGCTGACCTGAGGCAATGTCAGCTTGGTTGACGGGCCGAGTGCAGGACCGTTGCGTCAGAGCCGTGCAGGTCTGGGCTGCCCCACTGAACGGCGCAGGCGCAGTGAGGCCGGGCATCCGGGGCACTCGCCATCAGCGGCCCTTGTACGCTGCGGACTTGGACACCGCGAAAGTCTCAGACGACCGATGCCCATGCCCGGGAACACAGCCGTCGAACTACTGAGAAGCAGGTGCCGGCCACTCCGCGATCACCGATCGGGACCCTTGTTCGGACTCCAAGTCCCTCGACCGGTACGGCAACTGCTAGTCAGCCTGTACTGAGACGGCAGTGGAGATGCTGAGGTCGTGCCACATGTGGTCGGACGCGGCGAGAGCCTGGGCCGCGGCCGCTGCGTGCACGACGGCATCGGGGCCGATGAGCAGGCGAAGCGGAGCGTCCTGTCTGCCGACGAGCGAGAGAATGACATCGGCGACCTTGGCCGGGCCGGAAGGCATGGGCCAGGTCGGAAGGATGCGCGCGAACTCGCCGACTGTCTGCTGGTACGGCTGGCTGATCGGCGGGATGCTCATTGAGGAGCCGGCCCAGTCGGTGGCCATGCCACCGGGCTCCAGCACGGTGATCTTGATGCCCAGCGGAGCGACCTCCTGGGCCAGAACGGTCGAGAAACCGCCGACGGCCCACTTGGCACTCTGGTAGGCACTCAGCCCCACCGAACCGACACGCCCGCCGAGCGAGGAGATCTGGCAGATGTGCCCGTGCCCCTGCCGGCGCATGATCGGCACGACGCCCTTGGTCACGTGCACCACACCGTAGAAGTTGGTGTCGATCTGCGCGCGGAAGTCCTCAAGGGTCGCGTCCTCGATGGAGGCGGTGACGCCGTAGCCGGCGTTGTTGACGACGACGTCGTAGCGGCCGTAAGCATCCAAGCCGACCGCGATGGCCTTGAGGACGTCATTGTTGTCGCTGACGTCCAGGGCCACCGGGAGGATCCGGTCGCCGTAACAGGCAGCGAGCTCGCTGAGCTGCTTCGGCTTGCGGGCGGTGGCGACAACCCGGTCACCCGCCTCCAGCGCGGCTTCGACGATCTTGCGGCCGAGGCCGCGGGAGCTTCCGGTGACGAACCAGACCTTGGACATGGGAATTCCTTCCGCATCGTGCAATACCCACTCGCACAGTCGTGAGTGGATCAACCAGCCGCGGATGCTCCCGCAGCTGGCGGTGCCGTAGGCGTGCCGTGTCGGCTTCAGTGAAGAATGTGCCGTTGGCGCGGGCCGGTCTGCCCTTAAGGAACGCTGTAGCCGCCGTCGACGGGCAGGGCGATGCCGGTGACAAAGCTGGACTTGTCGGAAGCGAGGAAAGCCACGACGTCGGCGATCTCACTGGCCTGGGCGATGCGTCCCAGGGGGTGGGCGGCGCCGATCGACTCACGGACGTCCTCGTCCAGCGCCGCGATCATCGAGGTGTCCACCAGGCCAGGGCACACGGCGTTGATGCGGATGCCGTGGGGCGCGACCTCGAGGGCCGAGCTCTTGGTCATGGCGATCTCGGCGGCCTTGGTGGCCGTGTAGCCGGAGAACCCGGGGACGCCGATCAGTCCGGCGCCGGAGGACATGTTCACGATCGCGCCGGAGTTCTGCGCCGTCATGTGCCGCAGCTCGTACTTCATCGACAGGAACATGCCGCGTATGTTGAGCGCGATCATGTGGTCGAGCATCTCGGTCGAGTAGTCCTTGGTGAGCTGGTACTCGCCGTCGTAGCCCGCGTTGTTCAGGGCGATGTCCAGGCGGCCGGTGACCGCGGTCGCGGCCTGGACGGCATGTTCGATCTGGGCATCGTCGGTCATGTCGGCGACCACATAGCGGGCCGAGCCGCCGGCGGCCTCGATGAGGCGGACGGTCTCCTCGAGGGTCTGCGCCGTGCGGCCGGTGACCGTCACCAGCGCCCCTTCAGCCGCCAGCGCCAGAGCGGAAGCCCGCCCGATGCCGCTGCCGCCGCCGGTGACGAACGCCGACTTGCCTGCAAACTGCTGGGTCATACCTGTGTTCTCTCCTTCTTCTCTGCGTGAGGTGTCTCTTGGGGAGCGGCCGTCAAGCGCAGTGACAGCGGGCATCCCGCGCGCGCCACAGCCGTCGCCTTCGAGCCGAACCAGAGGCGTCACAGGCCGCGCGACTGCTGGACGAGGGTCCAGCAGCTGGCGGTGTTGCGGCAACACCCCGCAACGGTGGGAAGCGAGGGGGCCGACGCCCGCCACGGGAGTGGAACCGTTCAGCCGCTCCAGAGATCAGCGGCTGCCGCGGCGGGCGGCGGCACGAGCAGGCGGCTCGCCCCGCACGACGTCAGGCCTGCGTGCCCTGGACGATGATCTCGTTGACGTTGACGTTGGTCGGCTGGGCGATGGCATAGCCGATGGCTTCGGCGATGGCCGAGGCATCGATGCCGACCGCCTCGAGCGCTGTCCGCACCGCGCCCTGCAGCTGGTCGTCGCCTCCGGAGTGGGTGAGCTCGGTGTGGGTGAGGCCGGGGCTGACGACGGTGACGCGCAGATCGGTGCTCTCCTGGCGCAGGCCATCGGAGACGGCGCGTACGGCGAACTTGGTCGCGCAGTACACGACCCCGGTCGGGTCCACGCGGTAGGCGGCGGTGGAGGCGACGTTGACGATGTGCCCGGAGCGGCGCTCACGCATGCCGGGAAGGACCGCCGCGATACCGTGCAGCACGCCGCGCAGGTTTACGTCGATCATCTGGTTCCACTCGTCGACGCGCAGGTCCTCCATGAGGCCGAGCGGCATCACGCCGGCGTTGTTGACCAGGACATCGACCCGCCCGTGACGGGTCAGCGCGCCGTTGACAAAGGCCTTCACGCTTTCGAGGTCGGTGACGTCCAGCTGGGCGCACTCCGCGTGGTGGCCGGCAGCGGTGAGGTCGGCGACCAGCCTCTCGAGGCGGTCCACGCGCCGGGCGCCGAGGACGACGTGGTGTCCGGCGGCAGCGAGGTGGCGGGCGGTGGCCTCGCCGATGCCACTGGACGCACCGGTCACCAGGACGAGCTTGCGATTGGAGGACGAAGGGTTCTGCACAACAATCTCCGAACGGGACGGGAACGTATTCGTTTCTTGCTTTTGTCACCGGCCCTGTTGGCCGGATTCAGCAATACATTCAGAGCACCATGGGCGCGAATGTTCCGGAAGAGCACACCTCGACCCAGGGCTTCGTCTACCGGGGGTACGACAGAACCACCCCACGGAATAAAACGCTGGTGCTTGCAGGGTTAGCCGGAGAAATATGAGTGAGCGCGTGCCGGATACCGATTCGCGGTCACCCGCAAGCGTCACGTACGCGTCGTCGCTGATGCGCGACGACCGCTCCGCGGCGGCGGGGAACTGTCCGTCGCCGTGCCGGGCCGTACGTGCCGTGATCGAGTTCTGCGCGTCGCCGAAACGACGCCTCGCCCCTCAGCATCACCCAGCGCGGTTCGGCCCTGACAAGTCCTGCATGCGGACGGTCAGGCCGATGAAGTGCCTGCCTTACGGGCACAGGCCGAGCACATCAGGGCCCGGGCACCGGGATGGGCATGTCCAGCCAGACAGTCTTGCCCCGACCGTTCGGGGAACTGTTCCACACCCCGGCCAGGGCCTCCACGATGAGAAGACCCCGGCCGTGCTCGGCCTGTTCGTTCGCCTCCTCGGACAGCACCAGGGGCGAGGGAATGGGCGGGTTGCTGTCAGCGTCGCGTAGTACTTCGAGCCGGATGTGGTCCGCGAACGCCCGCAGGCGGACGTCGACGTCACTGCCCGCGTGGATGAGCGCGTTGGTCACGATCTCGGAGACGATGAGCTGGAGGTCGTCCGAGACCTCCGCCGGCTCCCAGGAGCACAGTCGGTCGTCCACGAAGGCGCGTGCGGCCTCGACCCCGTGCAGGTCGCGCTGCTGGATGTGCAGGCTGCCCGTCCGGGGCGCGCCCTCGCCATGGGCACCTTCATACCGGGCCAGGAGCAGTACCGCGTCGTCGCGGCGCCGGCGGGGGCTGGAGTCCTCGGCCATGCGGTGGTCGGCCAGGTGCTCGAGGTCGGATCTGGTCTGGCGGCTGCCGGACCTGAGCAGCTCGTGCACCGGCTTGCGGGTCGGTCGCGCTGCAGGCGGCCAGGCCGTTGGAGTACAGCATCAGGACGGATCCGGGTTCGAGAGTGTGCTCACGGCCCCGGTAGGCATGGTGTTGCGTGACATCCAGGGGCAGGTTGGCGGGGGCCTCAAGGGTGCCGATGGTCTGGTCGGGCCGTTGCACCAGCGGCTCGGGGTGGCCGGCCAGGGCGACCTCGGCCGTGCCGTCGGCCGTGTCCAGGGTGACGACGCAGCAGGTCACGAGCGGGTCGGTGCCGAGTTCGGCGAGCAGTCTGCCGGTCCGGTCGATCACTGCGGCGGGGCGGTGCCCTTCGGTGGCGTAGGCGGCCACCGCGGTGCGGACCTGTCCCATAAGGGCGGCGCTGTCGATGGCGTGGCCTTCCACGTCGCCGTGAAGAGCGAAGGCGGGGCGCCACCGATCATCGCAACTCTCAGTTTGGTGCGGGCCTCGTCCAAGAGGTAGACCGCTGCCGCCACGGCATCCAGCCGGTGCACGGCCTCGCGGACAGCCCCTTCCAGGACCGCCACCAGCTCAGCACCCCGACTCCGTGCGGACCCGCCCTCGCAGGCGCGTTCTCCGTCTGCGCTGCTGTTCGTCACAGAAACGGCTCCTTCCACCGGAAAGTAGGTTCAGCGGTGGCAGGCCGGCCCTGCGCGAGGCCTTCCGTACAACGACCAAGATCACGGCGAAGATCCGCTCGACGTGTGCCGTCCCCGGGCACGGGTCGGCCGTTTCAGTGCTCGCGCTCGGCGGGTTGTTCGGGGTTCCTGTGCGTGTTGTCGGCGGTCCAGCTGGCGAGCAGGCGCAGGGCGTTCTCGGACGGCGATCCGGGTTCGACGGTGTACAGGCCGAGGATCTGATCGGGGTCTCCCGTGGGAGTGAGGGCTTCGAAGCCCAGGGTGAGGTCCCCGACCAGCGGATGGTGGTAGCGCTTGGAGCCGTACCGGGGCTGGAACACGTCGTGGTCCGCCCACCACCGGCGGAAGTCCCGGTCTCTGGCGGACAGTTCGCCGACCAGCTGAGCAAGCCGGGGGTCATGGGGGTGGTGGCTGGCATACAGACGCAGCATGCCGACCTCTTCGCGGGCGGTCTCGGGCCAGTCGACGTACAGATCGCGGGCCGCGTCGTTGAGGAAGACGTAGCGGGCCATGTTCCGCTCGCCGGCCGGCAGGTCCTCGAAACCGGGGTAGAGGGCACGGGCCAGGCGGTTGGTGGCCAGGACGTCCAGCCGGTGTCCCAGGAGCAGGGCCGGGATGCCGGTGATGTTCTCCAGTGCCTGCACCAGTCCGGGCCGTGCACGCGCCACCGCTGCCACACGCGGCCGTCGCGGGGTGGGTTTGGCCAGCGCGAACAGGTGGTCACGCTCGGTGTCGCTGAGCTGCAGCGCGCGAGCCACGGCCTCCAGGACCGAGACGGAGACACTAGCGCTGCGCCCGCGTTCCAGCCGTACGTAGTAGTCGACGCTGACTCCGGCGAGCTGGGCGACTTCCTCGCGCCTGAGGCCGGGCACGCGGCGCACGCCCGGCTGCGGGGGAAGGCCTGCCTGCTCCGGAGTGATGCGGGCCCGGCGGGTCCGTAGGAAATCCCGGAGATCGGTATCCGGCACGCGCTCACTCATATTTCTCAGGCTAACCCTGCAAGCATCAGCGTGCTCTTATTCCATGGGGTGGTTCTGTCGTACCCCCGGTGGACCAAGCCCTGGGTCGAGGTGTGCTCTTCCGGAAAATTCGCATCCATGGTGCTCTGATTGTATTGATGAATCCGGCCGGCAGGGCCGGGCAGAATATCAGGGAAGAGAAGGCTTGTGAAGCAAATGATTCCCGGCGCCACGGGAATACCGACGAGCGAACTCGCTCTCGGCGCGTTGAATTCCGGCGATTTCGACGGCTCCTGAAACGTCGAGCACGCGAACGCCGACGGTGTAATCCACGCGGCGCTCGATACCGGCATCAAATTCCGGATCAACGAGACGAGATCGTCGCGTCCGGCACCGAGGTCTATACCGCCGACAGCGACGGCCCCGAACTGCCGACCCCCTCGGCAAGCACCTGCGCCGCGGTGACACCCCTGCCCGTCCGCACGTGATGGCCGCGGCCCACAGCACACCCGCTCTCACTGTTCCTGACGACCAACTCCCCACAGCAACACACTTAGAGGAAAGAAATGACCCAGCAATTCGCAGACAAGTCGGCGCTCTCTGCCGCGCAGAGAGAAGCACTCCTGAAGCGTCGTTCCCTGCGACGGACTGCCACCGCAACCGCGCTGCTCCTGCCGACCGGCGCAACTACGGCGACACTCGCCCCCGCAGCCCATGCAGCCGCCCGCCCGTCACAGCCCTAGCGGCAGCACAGCCCTCTGGGAACGATGTCCAAGTGGCGTCCACGAGACTTCCGCAATGCCGCTCTTGCGCCACTACGAGCAGGCGCCCAGGTCACCGCCGGATCAGGCAACGTCACGGCTGGCCAGGGAATGTTCACCGACGGCTGCGCTGTCCGATCCACAGATACAGGAAACAACCAATCCCTCTTCGACGCACCTGGGTGGGAGCCCATCACCCCGGTGGTCGCTGAAATCGACATGGAGATGAGAGGTCATGCTGCTCCAGATGAGCGGTGCAACCCCCCCGGAGACGGGCAGTCCCAGCGCCGGATCTCCCGACCCGACCTGTAACGTCCCAGGTGGGGCCCCATCCAGGGACACGGGAAGGAACATGAGCTGCGCCACCATCAGCCGCCACGAGGCGTGGCTGGTGGGCCTGCAGACTCGGACCACGACTCTCCGCGACGTCTGGCTGTACTACGTCGTCGACCAGGCCTCCAACGCCTGCCATGCGGTGTCCCTGGCGCTGCTCCGCGCCAACAGCCCGTCAGAGCGTGCTACGCGAGAAGGGACACTGACCGAAGACGGACAAGTGGAAGTGCATCAGATACGACAGGATCCGATAGGCCGGATTTCGCTGGTTCGTTACGCCTGACCTCACCCCCGTGTCGCACTTCGCGATGAGCATCGCAGTGGCCGGAATGGGCGTCCCCGGCCCGGCCAGGTCTCGGCGAGATACGCGACGATCTCCTCGGACGTGAACCGCTTTCCGGTGAGCGAGAGGGCCATCTCCTCCAGGCCGCCGCTCCTGCGCGCGTATTTCGGCGACAGGCTCGATCAGATGCCGGGCCGGCTCGACCAGCAGCCCGCCCTCGCCCATAGGACTCCTGAACCGTTCGTTCTGACACCTGGTTCGCTCAGCGGTGGTTGCCGAGACTCTGGTCGACAGGATGTACTGGACCGAAGAAGGACGTTGAGCAATCCGGCCGTGGTTGCCTTGCCCAACGTCTCGGGCATCAGGGGTGTCTCCGGCATGTCAGCCGTTCGAGGGTCCGCCTGTGTCCCCCATCCCCATCTCCCAGGCTCCGCTGGCTCGTTGCCTCCGCCGGAGGCCCGAACGGTGGCCAGTGGACCTGTCTCGACCTGCAAGAAAGGGTTCTCGGATCATGCGGCGGTACGTTCTCACCGGCACGCCGGGCGCGGGCAAGACATCAATCCTGCGGTGCCTGGACGAGCTTGGCTACGGCATTGTCGAGGAGGCGGCGACGGCGGTCATCGCACAAGCGCAGGCCCTGGGGGAGGACCAGCCATGGACACGGGCGTCCTTCATCGACGAGATTGTCGCTCTGCAGCGACAGGGACAGTTGGAGGCCACCGGCTCTGTTCAGGTGTTCGACCGTTCGCCGGTCTGCACCCACGCTCTCGCCACCTACTTGGGGTGGCCGGTGCCTCCGGCGCTGACCGCGGAACTCGAACGGATCACCTCGGTGGGGATCTACGAACGGCAAGTGCTCTTCGTCCGCAATCTAGGGTTCTGCGAGCCGACCGCGGCCCGGCGGATCAGTTTCCAGGAATCGCTGGCCTTCGAAAAGATCCACGAAGAGAGCTACCGCGCGTTCGGCTACGAGCTCATCGACATCCCTGCCGGCGACCTGGCTCACCGCGTCGCCACCGTGAGCTCGGTGATCGCGCATGGCCTGCCTCAGACACTCGCAGGGTGAGCAGGTACCAGCGTGCACAATGCCACCCGGTGGGCCACCCTCGCCAAGCATCGCCACCCGCCAACAGCCGGAGCCGTGAGTAGAGGCCGTGGTGCGGCCGTTGCTCTTCCCGTCAGGATGTGTTTGCGTCGCGCAGGCTGCGGAAGAAGGCGCGGATGTCGCCGACGAGCAGGTCCGGCTGTTCCATGGCGGCGAAGTGGCCGCCCCGGTCGAACTCCGTCCAGCGGACGATGTTGTTCGTGCGTTCGGCGATGTGCCGCAGGACGATGAAGTTCTCTTGCGGGAAGGCGGCGAGCGCGGTGGGGGCCGTTGAGGGCTCCGGTGGCTTTCCCTGGTAGGCGGCGTGGGCGCGCTCGTAGTAGATGCGGCCGGAGGAGCCGGCGGTCCCGGTCAGCCAGTACAGCATCACGTTGGTCAGCAGGTGGTCGCGGTCGACGGCGTCCTCGGGCCGGTTGGCGCTGTCCGTCCACTCCTTGAACTTCTCGGCGATCCACGCGAGCTGGCCGACGGGTGAGTCGGAGAGCGCGTAGGCGAGGGTCTGCGGACGCGTGGACTGGATGTCCGCGTAGCCCTGCTTGTCGCGGCTCCATGTCTGCATCCGCTCCCAGGAGGCCCGGGTGCGCTCGCGTTCCGCGGGGCTGAGGGCGGCGAGTTCCGCTTCGGTCGGCTCGGCGGTCGCCCCGGCGCCTGGGATCAGGTTCAGATGGACACCGAGGACGTGGTCGGGGCGGATGCGACCCAGTTCGCGGGAGATCGCCGATCCCCAGTCGCCGCCCTGCGTCCCATAACGGGGGTAGCCCAGGCGGTGCATCAGCTCGGCGAAGGCGCCCGCGACGCGCTGGTACTCCCAACCCTTGTCGCGGGTGGGGCCGGAGAACCCGAAGCCGGGGATGCTCGGCAGGACCAGATGGAAGGCGTCCGCGGGATCGGCGCCGTGCGCCCGGGGGTCGGTGAGCGGGCCTGTGATCCGCTCGAACTCGACAATGGATCCGGGCCATCCGTGCGTGATGATCAGCGGTGTGGCGTCCGGTTCCGGGGAGCGGATGTGCGCGAAGTGGATGTTGGCGCCGTCGATCGTGGTCGTGAACTGCGGCCACTGGTTCAGACGAGTCTCAGCCGCCCGCCAGTCGTACTTGTGCCGCCAGTAGTGCGCGAGTTCCCGCAGGTAGTCGCGCGGAACGCCGTAGTCCCAGCCGGCGTCGGGCAGTTCGTCCGGCCACCGGGTGCGGTCCAGGCGGTGCCTCAGATCGTCCAAGTCGCTGTCCGGGATCGAGACTCGGAACGGTTGGATGCTCTCACCTGGTGATGTCGTCATGGTGCCGCAGTTGAAAGGCATTTCAAGCATGTGGGTTCCCTTGTGCCGTGTGGTGGACTGCTCGTAGGGCCGCGCCGGCGGAGACCAGTGCGAGCACGGCGCACGCCCCGAGCGTGGCCGCCAGCGCGTGGGCCGACGTGGTGGCGTCTCCCGTACGGGCAAAGGCCAGATAGCCCGCGCCCAGGGCGGCGACACCGACCGCACCGCTGAGCTGGGCGTTGGTGCTGATGACGCCCGAGAGATCGGTGGCGTAGTCCGGCGCGGTCGCCGAAGTCATCCGGTTGATGAGCGAGTTGGAACTGATGCCCAGGCCGAATCCGCCGATTCCGAGCAGTGCGAGCAGCCCCGGGCCGGTGTGGTGGCCGGCCAGCAGATACCCGCACACGGCGAGATAGCAGACGGCGAGCAGGAGGCAGCCGCACACGTCGGCGTATCGCACGGGGGCATACTCGGCGGGGAGGCGGGACAGCGCGAGGCCGGCAAGCCCGAAAGCCGCCACCCAGGAGACCATGGTGAGCCCCACGTAAGCAGGTCCCCGGCCCAGACCGTGCTGGAGGTAGACCGCCAGCACGAACAGCAGGGCGAAGTACGTCAAAGTCGTCAGGCCGTGAGCGAGCAGTCCCCAGCGCACCGCCGGCGGCCGGACCGCACGGGGAGAGACCAACGGACGCCCGCCCAGCGCGGCCAGCCGGCGCTCGCCGCTGACGAAGAGCGCGGCCAGGGGGCAGGAAGCGGCGAGGCTGATCCAGGACCACACGGGCCACGCCTGCTCGGGCCCGAGAACCAGCGGCACGATCAGCAGTGCGATGGCTGACGAGAGCAGGACGACCCCCCTGGTGTCGAAGGACGAAACGGCGCGTGGCCTGTCGTCCGGCACCCAGAGTTGCGCGGCGACGGCAAGGGAGAGGGCGGCAGGCACATTGACCAGAAAGACGGGGCGCCACCCGAGCCCCAGCACATCCGCGGCGAGGAGCAGCCCACCGAGCACCTGCCCGACCACCGCTCCTGCGGAGAGCGCCACCGCGTAGTACGCCAGGGCCCGGGCCCGGTCCCTCCCGCCGAAGTGCATCTGCACCGCGCTCAGCACCTGGGGAACCATCAGCGCGGCCCCCGCGCCCTGCACGATCCTGGCGAGGATCAGGAGCACCGGGGTGGGCGCTACCCCGCACACGAGGGACGACACCCCGAAGACGAGCACCCCGGCGGCGAAGACCCGGCGATACCCGTGGGTGGCCCCCAGCCGGGCCGCGGTCACCAGCAGCACGGCATAGGCGACCACGTATCCGGAGACCACGAGAGCCGTTTCCCCGCCGGACGCGCCGAGGCTGTCCTGGATGCCGGGCCCGGCGACATTCACGATCGCGGTGTCCACATTGGCCAGGAACTGCCCGGCCAGCAGAACAGCCAGCATCCGCCAGGAGGTGGCACCGCCATCCGTGTCCCGCTTCCGGGGCCGGATGTTCAACACATATTGCATGCACCGACTTTGCGACGGTCGCTGAACCACCGCTGGCGATTTCCGGACGTCGCGTTCAGGGACCGGCGCCCGACGCCGACGAAGTACTCGTCCGCCTCTGGCCGGAACCCCTTTGGACCGGATCCCACATGGTGAGGCGAGCCACCGCCACGATCCAGCAGGACGGGACACTCCGCCCGACGGTAAGGCGGCCAGCAGCACCCCAACCACCGCGCACAGATCAACGGCGGTTGGCTGGTCAGATGGTGATGGACCGTTCGAATACCGTGCGCAGGACGACGGTGGAATTGGTGTGGGTGATGGACGGAATCGCCCGGATGCGGTCGAGGGTGTCGGCCAATTCGACGGTGGTGCCGAGAGAGCTTGTCCAACCTGTCGCGCACGGCGGGCTCGGACAACCCGACGAGCCCCGCCAGCGCGCGAACGGACTTGCGCCCGTCTCGCGAAAGCTCCGCGAGCAACGTGTGGTGGACGTGATCCAGGGGCTGCACAGTGCACTTTATGAGGTTCACATCGTTGAAGGGGGCACGTGTGGATCCGGCCTCACTGGATCTCTCGGGGCCGAAGCCTCAGATTCCCTACCAACCACGGAGTGCGCGTTTCCAGCAACGCGTCGCCCTGGGCGACTGGGTGGTCAAGCTGTATGCGATCGCATCGAACGGACACTCGTTCCGCAAGGGTTGCCGAGGCGGCGGTCCGTGCCGCGCGGCAGGCGCTTCCCTCACCTGCCGTCACATCTGAGCGCTGCGGCGTGGGGTTCGTCATCGCTCATGACGCCCCCCCCAACGCTGTTATGCGCTGATCTGCTGGTGGGCCGAGGAGAACGAGGTACATCAGCAGCTTCTCTCCGCGCCGCCGACCGCCCTTCGGAGCTGGCGCCCCACCCGAGCCACGCGGCCGGATGGATCCCAGAAGTCCTCCACCCGGTCGGGAGGCAGAAAGCGGTCATCGGTCATCCCGGACGGAGTGCCGTACTACAGCCTCCGCGGCAACACCGGGGCGATGCTGCGGGCGTTCGTAGAGGTCGACCGGGCCACCATGGGGCCCGAGCGCCTCGCCGCCAAACTCACCGCGTACGCCCGCCTGTACGCCTTCGTGCCCCAGCCAGCCGGCCGACGCCCGGGATCACACGGCATCCAGAGAACGTCGACGAGCGAATCACGTGTCGCATCCACGGCGCGACGACAGAGCAAGCCGACGGCATCTCAACTGGAGCTGTGGGCCCTACTGTGCCTCGCTGGGACGAATGGTCGGGTGGTTCATTCGCCGCCCGGGAATCGCTCCGTCCACCAGGGACGCCAGCGGGAGTCCAGTTCGGCCAGCTGGGCGTCGTCGAGGCCGTAGGTGCTCAGGACCGCCATGGCTGCGCCGTTCGGCTTGCTGGGTGATGGGTCCGCACTGGAGACGATGAGGAGTCCGTCACCCCAGGCGTCGACCGTGATGCCGAGTTGGGGGCCGGAGCTGAACCACATGTCCCCTGCGACGTCCTCGCCAAGCAGATTCCTCTGGAACGCCGAGCCTGCGGTGATGTCCGCGAGGTGGAGTGCGTCGATGAGGTGCACCGCGTTGTCATTGCCGCTGACGAACGAGAGTGTGCGGCGGACGGCGCCGGGGTGGCGCTCGACGGCGAACTTGAGCTGCTGCAGGAAGGTGACCCAACCTTCGGTGACGTCGTCGTAGTAGGCGTCCAAGTCCGGGTTGTCACCACAGGGGCCTCGAGTGAGCGTGACCCGAGTGCCCGCGCCGTACGGTTCGAGCCTGAATTCGTCGCCACCGTGCAGTCTCAGCGTGCGTGCGGAGGCGTACTCCACCGTGTCGGTGAAGAAGATCAGGTCGATCTCGTCGTGCAGGCCCTCGTAGTCCCAGCCCATCCAATTGCGGATCTTGTCCTTGGACCGCAACGCATCCCAGACCACGTCCACCGGCGCGGCGATGGTGACCGAGATCCGCGGCCGTGCGTCGTCACTCATCCGATCTCCTTACTGTCAGGGTGGGAGCCGGGCGGTCGAGGGCCACCATCCGGTCCGGTCGGCCGCCGCGGAGTCGTAGCGCTTGACCCACCTGCCCCACCGCGGCCGCCAGCTCTTCGGTTCATGGCTCACTATATGAAGCGCGGGACGACGCAACGCACGAGACCCACGAGGCAACCGCAGGTCAGAGCGCGAAACAGGAAGGCGGCCTGGACGACTACCAGGTCCGGCCCACCAGTGGTCCGCGAGACGACCGGAGCGATCGTCGGCGCCATCACCGGCACCCCGGCAGAGTCCCGCACACTGCTGCTCGGCAGGTACGACCAGGACGGCCAACTCCAGTACACCGGACGCACCACCACCCTCCCCCAGGCAACCGGCCGCACCCGCGCCGACCTCTTCACCCCAGCCCCACACAGCCACCCGTGGACGGGCTGGACCTTCACCGCAGGCTGGGGCACCGGGGAGACGCTGGACGTCACGCTGGTCCAGCCCGAACTCGTCGTGGAAGTCGAGGTCGACGTCGCCCGCGCCGCTTCCGGCCGGTGGCGCCACTCCATGCGATGCGAGTCCGGGACGCCTTCAGTCGACCTGCGGCACCGTTCCCCCATGCCAGTCGCGTCATCGACCCCTGGGAAGCTGAGCATCGCCCGTTGTGACCAGTCCGCGGGCGCAGAGTTCGTCCACGACGCGAAACAGGAGGCCGTCGCGATCGAGGGCGGACACCCACGAGGTACCGGCAGCGGCGGGTCTGTCGGCCGGGTTGTGAGAGCCGCACGGCCGAGGAAAGTGCCGGGCCTCCGGTGCTCGAGATTGTGGCTGCATCACTGCACTATCGGCATGGAGTGACCTCTCCTTGAGGCCAGCAACCGAGTGAGCCGAAGCGCGTCGCCCGTTGAGCTGGGGTGGCGGTATCCAGATCAGCGGGTGTGATGGGAGTACGGTCCTCCGTCCCGTCCGTCTCAGCGGACACCGTCCCGGGCAAGGTGCCGGGAGCGGCAGGGTCGCATACGAAGCAGAGCGCAACGGAGCACGTCGGCCCTGTGCGTCGGCGTTCACGGAAGGAGTAGCTGTGGCAACGCCCCCCTCTGATGGCCCGGACCGAAACCCCGACGTCGGCGGCGCCGACCACGCCGGCGGCCGCAGGCGCTTGAACGGCGACAGCGGTGATGCGGGTCGCTCACCCGACGACGGCGAGCGTGGCGAGGCAGGTCGCTCACCCGACGACGGCGAGCGTGGCCATGCGGGTCGTCCGTCCGGACACGGCGCCGCGGACGGTGACTCCTTCAAGGGCGCTGTGACACGCACTTTGCGGGAGTTCAAAGAGGACAATCTCACGGACTGGGCGGCTGCGTTGACCTACTACGGGGTCTTGGCGATCTTCCCGGCCCTGCTGGCTCTGGTGTCCATTTTGGGTCTGCTGGGCCCGGCCGCCATCGACTCACTGATCAAGAACCTTTCCGCCATCGCCCCCGGGGCCGTGCGCGACCTCCTCACCGCCGTGCTGAAGCAGCTCAAAGACGGCCAGGGCAAGGCACTGCTCGCGCTGATCATCGGCGTCGTCCTGGCGCTGTGGTCGGCCTCCGGCTACGTCGCCGCCTTCATGCGGGCGTCCAACATCGTCTATGACATCGGCGAAGGCCGACCGGTCTGGAAGACTCTGCCGGTCCGCCTCGGCATCACCGCGGCCGTGGTAATCCTCCTGGCCCTCACTGCGGTCGGCGTCGTCTTCACCGGCACACTGGCCAAGAAGATGGGATCGATTCTGGGGCTGGGCGACACGGCGATGACCGCATGGAACATCGCGAAGTGGCCCGTCATGCTCCTCTTGGTCGTTCTGATCGTCATGCTGCTGTACTGGGCCGCCCCCAACGTCAAGCGGCGAATCCGGCGAGTGATGCCCGGCGGTGTCCTGGCCGTGGTCATCTGGCTCATCGCGTCCGCGCTGTTCGCCCTCTACGTCACCAACTTCAGCAGCTACAACAAGACCTACGGTGCCTTCGCCACCCCCATCGTCGCGCTGATCTGGCTGTGGCTCACCAACATCGCGATCCTGCTCGGACTGGAGTTCAACGCCGAACTGGAACGCGGACAAGCCATCGGCAGCGGGCACCCCCCGGGGGACGAGCCCTACGCCGAGCCCCGCGACACCCGCAAGCTCTGACGACGACCGGCACCCCATGCAGCCAAGCCCCATCTTGCAGGCTCGAAAACGTGGACTGTTGTGGGCCTCAACGGCGGCACGAGGTGCTGGACCATGAGCCTCAGGGCCAGACGGCGGATCCCATCGCCCGGCCCTGCGCCTCGAACTTCTTCACGGCCTGCCGGGGGGCTCCGCCCACACGACGCGTCCGCGTCCCGTTCAGCTTGCGTGATGAGTGCTGTGCGGTGCTTGGTGACAGACGCCGTCGCGGACCATGTCCAGGTGCATGGCGACCATGGGCCGGGCCGTCCGGGCCGCGGCGACCACACCGGAGTTCGTTCCGTGCTTGATCTCCTGGTCGATGGCGGCCAGCGTCTTGCGGTGAGCGGCAGCCTGAGCCTTGAGCCACGCCTCGTCGTAGGCGGAGCTTCCGGCCTTCGACTGCACCGCCTGCAGAGCCTTCTGCTGTGCCGCAGAGGGTGACGACGGCAGTCTGGTGTGCGTCTTGTCCGCCAGCTTGCGCACCGAGGCGTCCAACTTGGTGTGGTCGTGAACCCAGGTCTGTCCGGCGCGCTTCACGCAGACGGTCGTGGCGTGTTTCCCGGCATCCTTACCGGCGGCGATCTCAGCGAGGTTGCCCTGGTGGGCCTGCACGAGGAAGGTACGGTCCTGGCTCGTGGGGGATGCTGCCGCGATGGCTTGGGGGGCGGAAAGGCCCGCCAGCGTCGCTGCCGCGACAAGAGTGGCGAGGGTGTACCGGCGCATGAGATGAACTCCTCGGTCTCGTCAGGCCCGCGGGGCACGGGCCGTCGGATGGTCGGATGTGGACGCCCCGCTCGGGTCGCACATACGGGTGCCACACCCTGAACATCCAACACGCCGAAAAAGGACATTTCTGGCCCGCGGTAGCTGACAGGTCGTCCCGGCTTGCAGAAGTACGCGATCCGCCATGGCAGCGCATCTGCCGGCGGGGCGGAACGAATCGTCCATCCCGTACCACGCCCCGTAACACCTACTGGTGATCTTCGGCTTCTCCCTGCAATCCCCGGCGCCGGCAGCGATCAGCGCCCGCGAGGCCGTCCGGCAGCCACGTCCCACACTCTCCGCGAGCGAGCGCTTCGAGATGGCCGGCCTCCAGATCGTGCCGTTTCCGAAGACGCCCGTCGGCACGGGATCGGGGCCGCGCTGTTGTCAGCACGTCGCTGCGCGGCGCACATGTGGCGGCGGCGCGCTCGGGGCCTAGCAGCTCCGGGCGCGCCGTCGTGAGAGGGGATACCGGTTCGGCTGTGGTCAGCAGCTTTACCGGCGCGGGGTGTGCGGGTCAGTGGTGTCCGCCGCCGTGGCGGTTGTGACCCCAGGACTCGTCGTCGATGAAGCGGTCGTGGTCGTTGCGCAGGGTGGCGGTGTCGTGGTCGTTGTCCCACGCGTACGAACGGCGGTCCTGGTAGACATCGGTGTGCGAGTCGCGGCCCTCACCTGTGTGGACACGGACCGTGGGCCGGCCCGCCATCGCCGGCAACGCCCCGCCCCGACCAGAGCACCCCGCCGCAAGCGCAGCGGCGGCCAGACGACGGGCACACACTCTGCCCAGCACGTGCGGGAGTTGGGATGGAAACATGGCCTGTGTTTGTGTCACCTGTTGCCCACATTTCTATGACTCGCGACTGCACTACTCACGTATGCTGGTTGTGGACCATAGTGACGGCCCTGCAGGCCAAGCACTCCTACGGGAATTGGCCGTGACCGCCATCACGACGCCGCCGTGTCCCAGGACCGCGACGGGCCTTCACCCGAAAGTGAGCACACTGGACCCTGTGCGCCCCCGCACCGCGTCGGCGCTGGACCGGCCGCTGGGGCAATGGATCTCGAACATGCGTCGCTCCGGCCCGCTGGACGGGCACCCGAGTGGGAGGCCGCGCTGGAGGAGATCGACCGTAACCGAAACCCGGCGTGGCCGGCCGACTGGCAGGGCCACTACGCCGCCGTACGCGAACTGCTGGGTGAAGAGGCCGGGCAGAGAAGACCGAGCTCGAAACGTGGAGTCACGGCCCACACCATGGACGTCGGAAAGTGGCTCGCCCGACAACCCCAGTGGGCTGATGGACGGCCGGCGTGAGCGCCTGGAGGTCCTCGGCATCGTCCCCCTGGCACCAGAGCGGGACACGCGCACCAAGGCGTCCACGGCGCCTCGGGGAGCCTTCAAGCGGGGTGTGGCGGCCCTCGCGCAGCAAGGGCCCGCACCGGCTCCATGGCCGTCCCCAGGGCCCATGTGGAGCGACTGGAGGCCGGCACAGACGCCAAACTCGGGGTGTTTTTGCCCAACAAGACCCGCCGCACCAAGCTCACCGTGGAGAAACTCGCCGCGCTCGGGCCGCAGTGGGCGGCGTAACGGTGGGGGCTTTTCGTCGTTGACGGGGCACCCCCGAACCGGGTTCCGGGGATCTCTGGCTGATCCCCGGAACCCGTGTTATGACACGCGCGGCGCTACCGCTGATGAACGATCGCGTGCTCATGCTCGGCAGATCGCCGCGTTCCAGCCGGGATGCGTGGTCAGTGACGCTCCTCCTGGCTCCCCTTGCCGCCCCTGTGGCCCGCTTCCCGGGTCTCCTCGGACGTGCGGCGCTCGGCCGGGCGCTTATCCTGGGGCGCGTGGCCTTCCTTGGACGCATTCTCGCGCTGCTTGGCGGGGTTCATGCCCTTCTTCGTCTGACCGCTCTTGGGCTCAGCCATGATGACTCCTCCTTTTGGAGCAGAAACTGCCGGTGATCTCAGCGTCACACGCTGTTGAAAAGGCGGCACCTTGGAACGTCACCGTGGGTAGCCCGCTTTGCGCCAGAAATCGAACATGCCAGGGACCCCTCCCTGCTCCCCCACGATCTCGTCCAGGCTCAGACCGCCTGGTACGCCACTACCGGGCCCTCGCCCACGCTCCGGCCGCGCGTGCACCGCCGCGCAGCGACGACGCCTGCAGGAACTGTCCCGGCTCATCGCCGCCCATCCGTACTGGCAGGGTCCGGCCGGTAGGCCGGCGGCCCACATGGCGCTCAAGGAACTCGCCTGGCAGCAAACGCAATCGTGACGCGCGTGCCGATCGGCAGCCCGCCGCCGCCGAGCGGAGCGGTGCGCTGCTGTGCGCCCACCGGGAGTGGGTTGCCGCCGGACTCGCCGTGCACGGCACGGAACCCCCGGTACGTGAACTCGTGGCGGTGGTCGGGCTGTTCTCGTCGACAGTCAGCGACCACCTGACCCGGATTCGGGCCGCGGGAGCCGCGGTGGCAACCCACGGGTGGCGCAGCCGCCGGCGCCCGCGCTGCGGCCGCTGACCGTCTCTTTGGGTCCTGCGGTGCTCGCTGCACGGCCCCCGGTGCCGCGTGACGGTGCGGGCTTGTCGTCGTTGAACCGTGCAGCCTGGCCCGCGGGGACTCCTCACCCTCTGTGGGCCAGGTGGGATCCCCGGGCGCTGCCTGAAGAGCCGTCCGGGGGATCGCCGGGCGGTGTCGTCCACGAGGACGCGTTCTGACGGCGCAGGCAGCTTCTACGCTCTGTCTGCGGTCACTGCCTGGTCTCCGGCTCCACCCTCTCGTTGATCACCGGTGGCCGCACCTCATCCCACCCCGGATCGGACTCCGACCAGCGGACACTGCCCCGCGACCGTGGCAGTGTCCGCTGGTCGGCCCTGGTGCGAAACGAGGGGCGGAGAACGCCGCGCGAGCGGTCCCCTCACGGCAGGCAACGACCTGTCAGCTAGGCTGCGTGCGGCGCCGCACCTGCCGGGTGTGTCAGTCAGGGCAGCAGGCGGGATCCTCCGATCCCGTGCGGTCCCGAGCGACAGTCGAGGAGACGGTGACCGACCACTGGAACGCGGACCGCTCAGACCGGCTGTCCGTCGACCGCCACGTGATCGACGGCGTCCGCGTGGTGAGTGTGCGGGACGAGATCGACTATGACGTCCGGGGCGTACTCAGCGTCGCTCTCCTGTCCGCGGACAGTCCGGAGCCGCCGCTGCGGATTGTGCTGAACCTCAGCGGTGTCACCTTCATGGACTCCAGCGGCATCAACGTCCTCATCACCGCCCACCGCGAGGCCAGCGACACCCAGGGGTGGCTGCGCATCGCCGCCGCCCAGGAACCCGTCCTGAGCCTCCTGCAGATGGTCGGCGTCGACACCTTCATCTCCTGCTACCCCACCATCGAGCAGGCTCTCAACGCCTGATCGCCCTAGCTGAGCCGGTTCGTGCGCCGCTGCACGGCCGCGTCCAGCTCCCGCCCGACCGGCTCCGGCAGCTCCTGCCCCAGCGCCCAGCCGATCACCATCTCCGCGACCGCGGGGCTTGCTGTCGGTGTGCTGGGAGACCTCCCGCAGCACCTCGAAACCCGCCACCGGCGCCAGCCGGTGGACCGCAATGAGGACACCGATCGCCTGGTCGACCGTCGCGTGGGAGTCCACGGCCTAACACAACTGGGCGTTCTCCTGCTCCAGCCGGGCCATCGAGTCATCACGTGTCCGCGCAGACGAGGATCGCTGCTCGCGCGAGGTCGCCATAACTACTCTCCATGCAGGGGCTACGTCTCCAGTACGCCTGCCCCCGGCACCACCCGCAAGACATCCACAACACGGCAGTAAAGACCACACACCGTTGTGGTGGCTCTCCGCCGCCGGCGGACGGCGAAGAGCCCGAGAGGCTGACTGCCCAACCACTCCCCCGCCGAGTCGCCCACTTCTCTTCACTCACACCTTTCGTTCCGGATCAGCATGGGTTGTGCGGCATGGCCGGGGCCACGCTCTCTGCGCGACCATGCCGACGAGGTCGTGCCCGTCGATCACCGGCAGGCGGCGCACCCTTGCGCTCGCTCCTGGTCGCCGGCCCCGGCGTCGCGGGCGTCGAACAGGCGCTGCGCGTACGACGGGGGCAGGTGGACGGTGAGGCGGCGGAAGCGGCCGTCGTCGGTCGTGCCGACGGGTGCGGTGTAGCCGAAAAGGGCGCGGGTCTCCATCGTGATCCCGCCGCTGGTCGCGGCCTGCTGGCGGCGGCGCTTGCGGCCTTGGGGCCGCCAGCGGGAGCGCACCGCGTTCTCGATCTTCGGCGACGTCGGGGCGGGCGTGTTTGCGGGCGCCGCGGCGGTGGCGGTTGACCGAGTCGGCGGTGACACCGATCTGCTGGGCGACGGCCTTCGCGCTGCCCAGCTGTTCAGGGCCTGCCCGATTCTTCTCAGGGAAGTCCCTCGATGTGTTGCAGCGGACTGCCACGTACGCCTGTCGCACTCCGAGGTGTTGAGGGTCGGCAGGCGCGCACAAGGGTCAGGGCTGGGTGGCAGAAAGGCTGTCCGGATGGAGCGGGAAGATCTGGTCGAGGCCGACGACGTGCAGTACGCGCAGGGTGTGGGCGGGGACAGCAGCGAGCGCGATGTCCGCCTGGGCGGCGTGGGCGTGGTTGCGGGCGGCGATCAGGGCGGTGATGCCACTGGAGTCACAGAACGTCATGCCGGCCAGGTCCACGACGAGGCGCTGGCCCGGCTGGAGGGTGAGCGTGGTGAGCAGCTCGCGCAGCTCGGGGGCCGTGGCGTAGTCGAGGTCGCCGCTGATCTCCATAACGGGACCGGTGGCAGCGTCTCGGGCGGTGATCTTCAGCGGGCTCATTCGAAGGGGTGGGTCCTGAGGTTGAGGGCGGGGACGCCGAGGGCGAGCAGGGCGGTGTCGTCGTCGAGGCCGTCACCGAAGCCGTGCAGCAGGCCGGTCAGGGCCTGGACCAGGGCGTGTGGGGGCTGGCCGGCGTGATCCGCGGCAAAGGCGAGCAGTGCCTCATCGCCGAACAGGGCGGTGCGGTCTTCACCGGTGCGTGCTTCGGTGATGCCGTCGGTGTAGAGGAGCAGGGTGTCGCCGGGGGCGAGGGTGGTGGTGGCGGTGGCGAAGTGCGCGGAGGGCAGGATGCCGACGAGGAGGCCGCCAGGGGTGGGCAGGAAGTCGGCTGTGCGGTCCGCGCGCACGACGATGACCGGGGGGTGGCCGCCCGAGGCGAGGCGGACCGCGACGTTCCCCGTTACGGGATCGGGTTCGAGTGTGCCGAAGATGGCGGTGCAGTACCGCGGGTCACCGCTGGTGTACCGCTCGTGGAGCACCCTGTTCAGGGTCGACAGGGCTGCGACGGGATCGGGATCGTGCAGTGCTGCGGCACGCAGGGTGTAGCGGGTCAGTGAGGTGACCGCGGCGGCCTGGGGGCCTTTGCCACACACATCGCCGAGGAAGAAGGCGAAGCGTTTGCCGTCGACGGGGAAGACGTCGTAGAAGTCGCCGCCGAGCCGGTCTGGATGGGCGGTGTGGTAGTAAGCGGCCGTCTCCAGTCCAGGGACCGGTGGCAGGGTTTCGGGCAGCAGCGATTTCTGGAGCACGGCGAGAGCGTCCTGCAGCCGGGTCCGGTCGGCCTCCGCCTGCTTGCGTGCTTCCTCAGCCGCCTTCCGGCCCCGCAGGAGCTCCTCCTCGTAGGCCCGGCGGTCTCGGGCATCGAAGAGGGTGGTGCGGATGAGCAACGGCTCGCCAGTGCTGCCGTGCTTGACCGAGGAGGAGACCAGCACGGGCATGCGTGCCCCGCCGGTCTGTTTGATCTCCAGGGCTATGCCGCTGATCTCGCCCTGCATCTGGAGCAGCGGTGCGAAGTGCGTCTCGTGGTACAGCTTGCCGCCCACGGTGAGCAGGTCGGTGAACCGCATGCGGCCCACCACCGCCTCCCGCTCGAGGCCGAGCCAGTCCAGCAGGGTGGTATTGATCTTTGCGATGATGCCGTCCATCAGTGTGGACAGATATCCGCACGGCGCGTTTTCGTACAGGTCCTCCGCGCTGTCCTCCAGCAGCGCCGCGAACGCCGCCGCCTGCCCGGCATTGTCGCTGCCGGCGTCCTGCGGGTCAGGATGTTGCCCGGTGCGGCACATCATCGAAGTCCCGCCAGGAAGGTCCGTATCGCCTCGTTGGTGGCCTCGGGGGCGGACAGGTGCGGGCAGTGACCGGTTGCATCCAGAGTGACCAGGGCCGAACCAGGAACGGCGCTGTGTACGAAAGCGCCGACTTCCCGGGGGGCGATGACGTCCTGGGTGCACTCCAGCACCAAGGTCGGCACCCGCACACGCTTCAAATCATCCCTGGAGTCCGACAAGAAGGTGGTGCGGGCGAAGACACGCGCCATGTCCGGGTCCGTGGCGCAGAAGCTGTTGGCCAGCTCCTCCCCCAGCTCGGGCCGCTCCGCGTTCCCCATGATCACCGGAGCCATCGCCCCCGACCATCCCAGGTAGTTCGACTCCAATGACGCCAGCAGCTCATCGATGTCCTCGGCGCTGAACCCGCCCCGGTAGCCGTCGTCGTCGATGTAGCGCGCAGAAGGCGCGACCATTACCAGGGCCCCGATCCGCTCCGCCGCCATATCCGCGGCCAGTACGCCGATCATCGCGCTGACCGAATGACCCACGAACACGGCATCGCGCAGGTCAGACGCTTCGCACAGCTCCACCACGTCCCGGGCGTATCCCTCCAAGGAGGCGTAGCGATCCTCCGAGAAGGCAGACGGATCCGCACCGCCTGAACCCACGTAGTCGAACAGCACCACCCGGTACTCCTCGGCCAGAGCCGGTACCGTGAGCCGCCACATGTTCTGATCACAGCCGAACCCGTGAGCCAGCACCACCGTCCGCCCTCGAGGGTTGCCGATGATGTTGACGTTGTTCCTGCGGCCGATGTCCATCCGTGCAGTCTCCCAGGCCTCGAACAGCCTTCCGCCACGGCGGCAGCCCCATCCGCCGCCCCCTACAACTCCCACACACTCCAGCAGCCAACTCTCCACGGAACGCGCCGCGACATGAACAGCCGCCACGAGCAGCCATGTCGCAGGTCACACATCATCCGGCGTCTGAACGGCGCCGGCCGTTCGATGGCCGATGCACGCCGGAGCAGGGGCTTACCGCGGGCAGTCGTGTGCCGCCAGGCCCCGCTCCGGCGGCCGGACACACCCCGCTCCTCGGCTCGAGCCGGCGACCGTCCACAAGGCAGTGAACGGCATCGTCAGCGGGGCGCGGAAGAAGCGCTGCATGCGGTGGCCTGGCGGGGGCAGACGATGCGCCGGAGGAAATAGCTCCTCCGGTTCGAGCGTGATGCCACCTGCTGGGTGCGCCGGTGTCGCGGGTCGGAGAGACGGCCCGCCTTACGAGGAGGTTGTCGCTGTGCTGCTGCCTGCGGAGAAGGAATTGCGTGCGGTGCTGGGCCGCTTCGCCGAGGCCCGCTTCCGTCATGACGTGCAGCCCACCGGGCGCTCGAGCCGAGAGCTGGAAGACACCTCCTACACTCTGTGTGTAATGACCGGAACTCGGTCGGTGGACCAGGCACTCGATGCCGTCGACACTCTCCTGGAACAACTTCGGGCCAATCGCTATACAACCACTGAAACGACACAGATCCTGGCTGCCTGACCCGCCCATCAGGTGGAGTGACCGAGTCTGAGCGGATCCGCCACGGTTCTTGGCCGGCTGCCGCCGGCCGGGCGGGGCAGCCGGCCCGACCGGCGCGACGTCCGGCCAGAACTCCGGTCAGATTGCCTGGTATGCATTCCCCACGTGCGGGTAAGCGCTCCGTGGCCGGCTACCAGCAGCCGACCACACGGGGGCAGCATCCACTAGGGAGGGGATTCAAGATGACGGTGACCGAGGCGACAGAAGCAGGCACGATCGCACTGCCGGAGATAGCCGACCCCTCACGAGTCGCTCCCAAGGACGCCCGCCAGCTGTCCCGGCTGTTCCTCGACCAACTCGCCGCTCTCGAAGAGGGCACGCCCGAGTACCAGTACGCACGCAACACCCTCATCGAGATGAACATCAGCCTCGTCCGCTACGCCGCCGCGCGCTTCCGCAGCCGCAGCCAGGACGAGACGGAAGACATCGTCCAGGTCGGCACCATCGGACTGATCAAGGCCATCGACCGGTTCGACCTCACCCGCGAAGTCGAGTTCACCTCCTTCGCCGTCCCGTACATCATCGGTGAGATCAAGCGCTTCTTCCGCGACACCTCCTGGGCTGTCCACGTTCCGCGCCGCCTCCAGGAAGCCCGCATCCAGCTCGCCAAAGCCACCGAGGAGCTCCGCAGCCGGCTCGGCCGCACCCCCACCGTCAGGGAGCTCTCCGAGCTGATGTGCCTGAGCGAGGAAGAGGTCAACGAAGCCCGGCTGGCTTCCAACGGCTACGCCTCCTCCTCCCTCGACGCCACCTTCGGCTCCAGCGACGACGGCGAAACCGCGCTCGCCGACTTCATCGCCACCGACGACCACGCCCTCGAACTCGTCGAGGACTTCCATACCCTGGCCCCGCTGATCACCCAGCTCGACGAGCGTGAACGGCGCATCATCCACATGCGGTTCGTCGACGAGCTCACCCAGGGCCAGATCGGCGAACACCTCGGCGTCTCCCAGATGCACGTCTCCCGGCTGCTCTCCCGCACCCTCGCCAAACTCCGCGAAGGCATGCTCACCACCAACTGACCGCCCCACACAGGTTCCACCGTGATGGCGACCAGGGCAGGCTGCTGGGCATGTCCACGCTTCGGCTCGGCGGCCGCAACAGGAGCCCCATGCCGCGTGCTACCCCTGCCTGCTCGCGGCATGAGCGATGGGCGCGTGGGCCGGCCTACCGGTCAGCTGGATCGGCCTCGGGAGGATGAACTTCAATCTCTTCGACACCGCCGACCACTATGGCGCCCCGCAATCGCCGAACATGGTCCAGGTCCACGGGGTGTCCTAACAGACCACCGGCGACGAGCCCTTCGATGCCCGTGGGTGGTGACGCAGTCGAATTTCGCAGCCACCGCCAGTTCCTCGCTGGCTGGCAGCAGCTGCGAATCTGGCAGGTCGGACAGCGTTGCAGAGCGACTCTGCGCGGCCGTTGCGCAAAACCGCAGCCACCCAAGCGTCAGCGCGTGCTTGCAACCGTCCGGCTTTGCCTGGCCCGGTGCGGGCCAACGGTGAGGTCGAGGACGGGAGCCGGCAGGAGGTTGCGCGGGTTCACGCATGGCCGTCCCACCCCCGACCACAACCCACCTACCCCCCTTCTCCGTTGAGACTCATCCGTCCGTTCCCGTGCGGTGTGTATCCATGCGGGCGGACGTGCGTGTAGGGCCCGGCCGTCGTGACG
>NZ_JBHWCC010000086.1:0-26353 GCF_042735715.1 Streptomyces sp. NPDC059582 | reverse complement strand
CGCGGGGGTGTCCGCGGCCGGCCCCCCCCCGCCCCCGCCCGGGCGGGCCCCGGCGCCTTCGTGGGGATCAGCCGGTGTCGGGCGTCAGGCGCAGCGAGATGCTGTTGATGCAGTAGCGCTGGTCGGTGGGGGTGGGAAAGCCTTCACCAGTGAAGACGTGTCCGAGGTGCGATCCGCAGCGGGCGCAGCGGACTTCGGTCTGCACCGCGCCGTAGGACCGGTCTTCGGCCAGCTCGACTGCGTCGGTGTCCTTCGGGTCGTAGAAGGAGGGCCAGCCGCAGCCGGAGTCGAATTTTTCCGAGGAGGTGAAGAGTTCGGCGCCGCAGGCGCGGCAGGAGTAGACGCCCTGTGTCGTGGTGCTGTCGTACTCGCCCGTGAACGGCATCTCTGTGTCGGCGCGCCGCAGCACCCGGTACTCGGCCGGGGTGAGTTCTGCGCGCCACTGCTGGTCCGGCTTTTCGATCTCGTATGACATGAAGCAACCTCACGTGCGAAGTGGTGGTGGAACGAGCCTTTCGGCTCGCCGCGGCTGTTCGTTGGCCCCTTTCTCCGTGCGCGGCTGCGACCGGGGCTCGGGGCTTCAGCCGCGGTGGGTTTCCAGGAGCCTGAGCCAGATCTCGCTGAGGGTGGGGAAGGCGGGGACGGCGTGCCAGAGCCTGTCGATGGGTATCTCGCCGGCGACGGCGATGGTGGCGGAGTGCAGGAGTTCGGCGACGCCGGGTCCGGCGAAGGTGACGCCGGCGACGGTGTTGCGGTCGGTGTCGACGAGCATGCGGGCCTGGCCGCGGTATCCCTCGGCGTACTGGTGGGCGCCCGCGAGGTGTGCGAGGTCGTAGTCGACGACCTCGATGCGGTGCCCGTAGTGCTGTGCCGCGCGGGTGGTCAGGCCGACGGCGGCGACTTCGGGGTGGGTGAAGACGACCTGGGGCACGGCGGTGGTGTCGGCGGTGGCGACATGGGCGCCCCAGGGAGTGTCGTCGACCGGCTCGTGCTTGGCTCGGGCGGCGATGACGGCGCCGGCGATGCGGGCCTGGTATTTGCCCTGGTGGGTCATCAGTGCGCGGTGGTTGACGTCGCCGACGGCGTACAGCCAGCCGTCGGTGATACCGGTGACGCGGAAGGTGTCGTCCACGGTCAGCCAGTCGCCGGGGGGCAGCCCGATGGTTTCCAGTCCCAGGTCTGCTGTGTGCGGGGTGCGGCCGGTGGCGAACAGGATCTCGTCCGCTGTCAGTTGTCCGCCGTCGGTCAGGGAGATCCGTACCTCGCTGCCTATTCGTTCGAGGGCGGTGACGGAGGTCCGGAAGCGGATGTCGATGCCGTGCTCGCGCAGTCCGTCGGTGACCAGTTCTGCGGCGAACGGTTCCATCCGTTGCAGCAGTTCGTCCTCGCGGACCAGGAGGGTGACCTGGGAGCCGAGGGCCTGCCAGGCGGTGGCCATCTCGACGGCGACCACGCCGCCGCCGACCACCGCGAGGCGTCCGGGGGCGTTGGCGGCGCTGGTGGCTTCACGGCTGGTCCAGGGCCGTACGGTGTCCAGGCCGGGGACGGCGGGCAGGGCCGGGCCGCTGCCGGTGCAGACGGCGACCGCGTGGCGTGCGGTGAGGCGGACGGTGTCGCCTTCGGGGGTGTGCACGCTGACTTTGCGGGGTCCGTCGAGGCGGCCGTGGCCGCGGACGAGGTCTACGGCCACCGAGTCCAGCCAGTCGGCCTGGTCGTCGTCCTTCCAGTAGGAGGCCATCCTGTCGCGGTGGGCGAGGACGGCTGCGACGTCCAGTGGCGCGGCGGCCGCGTGGCGAAGGCCGGGCACGCGGCGGACGTCGGCGCGCGCGACCACCGGGCGCAGCAGTGCCTTGCTGGGGTCGCAGGCCCAGAACGAGCACTCACCGCCGAGCAGTTCGCGCTCCACGATCACGGTGCTCAGGCCGGCGGCGCGGGTGCGTTCGGCGACGTTCTCACCGACCGGTCCCGCGCCGATGACGATCACGTCGTACGTACAGGTGGTCTCTCTCATACAGATGTCCGTTCGTGGAGGGGATGTTGACCGGCACCGGGCCGGCCCGTGTCGGGCGGGGCCGGGGAAGGGCGGGCTGTGAGGTGAGGCGGCCGCAGGTCCTTGTGGCCGGGTGCTGCGGGATGACTGCCCGGCAGCACCCGGCACGGTTTGGTACCGGGCGGCGGCGGGCTCTGGCGGGACAGGGCGGCTGCGGCCGGCGGCCCGCCGATGTGGGGGTGTGGTGTCAGCGGCCGGGGAAGCGCTGGGAGACCTCCTGGAGGACCCAGCCGTTGCCGTCGGGGTCGCTGAAGGTGAGGTAGCAGCCGTAGGAGGCGCGTTCGGGGTGCAGGCCGGGCAGGCGCTGCTGGCCCTCACCGTCGTGGCTGACGCCGCCGTCGTGGTGGCCGTGGTGCAGGAGGCCTCCGGCGTCGTGGAAGACGTCGCTGACCTCGATGCCGCGGGCGGTGAGCTCGGCGTGGGCCTCGGCGATGTCGGAGACGATCAGGTAGAGGCCCTGGGCGGAGCCGGGGGCGGCGGTGGTCAGGCCTTCGCCGAAGATGATCGAGCACTCCGATCCGTTCGGGGTGAAGTGCACGGCGCGGAAGTCGTCGGTGGCGGTGTGGTCGATGTCCAGGCGGAAGCCCAGCTGCTCGTAGAAGGCCTTGGCCCGATCCACGTCGGAGACGGGCAGCACGAGGAGCTCGAGTTTCAGTTCCATGGAGGTGTCCTTCGCTTTCCTTGGCGGGAGGTGCCGGCGCGATTGCCGGCGGAGTGCGGGGGTGGCCGGCGGAGCGGTGGCCCTTCTCCGGGCGGCCGGGCGGCCGGGGGCGAAGAACGCCCGGGGCGGGGGATGGCCGGCCGGGCTATACGGCTCGCTCTATGCCTGGAAACCTACCCCGCACTTAACTCGTGCACAAGGTAATCGAGTGCGATGAGAGTGTGACAAAGCTATCTCCGAGGACGGGTATGCACGCGCCGTGCTACACGCCCGCCCGGCGGCCGGCACGACGGTGTCCGACAACTCGGAGGTATGGCTTTTCCCCTAATGCTGGGTGAAAGCCCTGGTGGGAGCGGGCCCGGCCGGACTTCACGCCTGTCGGGGGGTGAGCCCGCGATGGGCGCGGAGGTGCTTTCGCATGCCGGACGATGACGTGCTCTTCCTCATCGACGGGGAGGGCCGGGTGACGGGGTGGGGGCAAGCCGCGCAGGAACGGTTCGGCCGGCCTGCTGGGTGGGCCGTGGGCCGGTCCGTGACCGGGCTTCTGCGCGAGGCTGCCGCCGAAAACGGGCGGCGCCGGGAGGGGCTTTTGGATCCGGCCGCGCTGCGGGTCAGGCACTGTCGAGGGCGGCCGCGTGGCCTGGCAGGTACTCGCGGCGGGTGATGGCCGGGCATCCCGTGATACGGCAGTCCTGAATACCAGTCCTGAATACCAGTCCTGAAGACCCTGTTCACACACTCCCCGATGGACCTTCAGCTCTTCGACGACCAGATGCGTCTCGTCTGACCGCCGCCGATACAAACGCGCCGACCGGACGGGGAGTGCTCACGGCGTGTCGCACATGCGGGGCGTGCCGGGGGTGTCGTCAGGGCTGGGTCTCGGGCGGGGCGGCGTGCTCCAGGGCGTCGCGGAGCATGGCGCGGGAGGTGATGCCGAGTTTCGGGTAGATCTGGTAGAGGTGCGCGCCGACGGTCCGGTGGGAGACGTAGAGGCGTTCCGCTATCTGTTTGTTGGTCAGGCCGGAGGCGGCCAGGAGGGCTATCTCGGTCTCCTGGGGGGTGAGGGTGTGCGCTTTGGGGGCGTCGGTTCGCCGTTTGCCGGCGCCGGCGGCTCGCAGTTCGCTTTCGGCGCGGTCCACCCAGGGAGCGGCCTCGAGGTGGATGAAGGTGGACAGTGCGGCGCTGAGGGGGCCCCGGGACTCCGCGGTGGCGCGGGCACGGCGCAGCCGCTCGCCGTAGGCGAGCTGGACACGGGCGTAGTCGAACGGCCACCGCTGGGCACCGGGGGTGGCCAGCGCGGTGGTGAACAGGGCGAGTGCGGCGTCGTCGTCGATGGCGCTCAAGGCGGCGCACGCCTCGGCGAGCAGGGCGTGGCGTGAGGAGATCGCGGCTGTGCCGGCTTCTTGCATGGCGCGGACGTGGTCGGCGGCCTGGGTGTGCCGGTTGGTGCGCATGGCGGCCTCGACCAGGTCCAGTGTCAGCCACAGGGCGTGCGGGGCGTGTGAGGCGAGGCTTCCTGCCGGGCTGACGGCGTGGGCGTGGCCGTAGGCGGCGGTGTAGTCGCCCTGTCCCAGGGCTGCGACAGCGGCCGCGTGGTGGGCGTAGTGGGCCGCGCACAGCGCGCTGCGGGGCATGGCCCAGTGGATGATCCGCTCGGCGGTGGCCCGGGCGGTGTCGGCGTGGCCGCGGGCGGCGGCCAGGATGGCCTGGATGTAGAGGAAGTACCAGGCGAAGGCGTTGTAGCCGTGGGTGTCGCACAGCTGGAGTCCCTCGTCGGCGAGTTGGGCGGCTTCGTCCCACTGGCCGGTGAGGTAGTCGTCCAGGCAGAGGTGGATCAGTGCGGACAGGTAGCGGCGGGCCGGGCCGCCGTCGCGTCCCTTGCGCACCACGCGCCAGGCGGGTTCGCGGATGTCGGAGAGGCGGTCGCTGTAGAGGGCGGCGGTTCCGGTCCGGGTGACGTGGACGAGGTCGTCGGCCTGGGCGAGTCCTGTGACGAGCAGGTCGAGTTCCGGTGCCGCGCGGGCGCCGGTGCGGGCGGGGTCGGAGAAGGTCTTGCCCAGGGCCGACAGTACGGGAGGCACGGCCGGTGTCAGTTTCTCCAACGCCTGGTAGTAGGGCAGCCACAATTCGCGCCGGGCACCGAAGAAGGAGACGAGTGCGAGGGTGTGGAGCGCGTCGACGAGCGCTCTGTTCCCGGCGTCGTATCCGTGGGGTGCGGTCTCGATGGCGCACACCAGCAGGCTGTGGGCCGTCTCGACGTCTCCGTCGCCGTTGAGGACGAGCAGGGCGGTGGCGGCCGCGGAGTGCAGGGAGCTGTCCTCGTCCGGAGCGGTGTGCAGGGCGTCGTCCAGGATTTGCCGAGCGCTGGGCAGTGAGCCGGTCGACTCGGCACCGACGTAGGCGGCTTCGGCGAGCCGGCGGCTGCGGTCGGGGCCCGGCGGGGTGAGGTCCGCGCAGCGGATCAGTGTCCGCATGCCGCCCACGGCGTCGCCGCGGTGCAGGGTGATGCGCGCGGCCTGTTCGAGGAAGGCGGCGACGTCTTCGTCCGGTTCCAGCGTGGCTTCGCCCAGATGCCAGGCGCGGCGCTCGGGCTGGTCCACCAGCACCTGGGCGAGCGCCGCGTGCACGGCCCGCCGGTCGGTGCTGGTGGAGTTCTCCACCACGGCCGAGCGAATGAGGGGATGACGAAACCGCAGCCGGCGGGCGGACTCGTCGATGTACACGAGCTGGCGGCGTTCGGCGGGTGCCAGGTCGTCCAGGTCGTAGCCGTCGTCGGTCTGCCGGGAGGCCGCCTGCAGTACGCCGAGATCGCCCACGCCCTCCAGTGCCGCCAGCAGCAGCAGCCGCTGCGAGGGCGGGGGCAGTTCGGTGACGCGGGAGCCGAACACGCTCTCCAGACGCTGGCTGAGCGGAAGCACGGCGGGCAGGTCGTCCAGGCCCGGGACCCGCATGGCCGGAAGGGCGGAGGGCAGTTCCAGCAGAGCCAGCGGGTTGCCGTGGGCCAGGGTCAGCAGGCGCCCGCGAGCACTGGCGACCAGATGCGGAAACCGTGTGGTGACCAGATGAGCCGCCGCCTGTTCGTCCAGGGGTGCCAGCCAGTACTCGGGCAGGGTGCCGCGGTCGTGGAGGCTGTCCGAGCCCGCCCGCGACGCGGCGAGGAAGCTCATGCGGATGCCCCTGACGCGGCGTGCGACGAAGCCCAGAACGGCCGCACTGGCCCGGTCGATCCAGTGGAGGTCGTCGACGGCCAGCAGCAGCGGGCTGCCGGACGCCACCGTCTGCAGCAGCATCAGAACGGCGTTGGACACGACGAGCCGCTCGGGCGGGGAGCCGCCCTGGAAGCCCAGGGCCACCCGGAGGGCGTCGCGGAACGGTGCCTGCAGGTCGCCGATCGCGTCCTGGTAGGGAAAGAGGATCTGGTTGAGGCCGGAGTAGCTGCAGTTCGCCTCGAACTCCACACCGGCGGCGCGCAAGACCCGCGTGCCGTCGGTGTGGGCGGCGCTGGTGACGGCGTCGAGCACGGCCGTCTTGCCGACGCCCGCGTCCCCCAGCAGCAGCAGCGCCCCGCCGCCGGCCCCCAGACCCACAAGATCGCGGACGCGTCGCAGGTCGTCGTCGCGTCCGACGAGGGGATCGCTGTGTTGGCGTGTGCCGGACTCGCTGTGGATCACTACATGCTCCAGTGCTGTTCGCGGCCCGGGAAAAGGGGTGAGCCGCCGAGAGGGGACTGTGCGCCGCGGGGCGTCACCACGGGTTGGTCAGGGTGTGGCCCAAGGCCCGCGCGTCGGCACAGGCCCGTGGTCACGGACCGGACCGAGGCGGTACGCGGCGGCCGGGCGGGCCCTGCCGTGCGCCGCCGCCGGGGGAAAGGGAGTGGGGGAGGGGTGCGCAGGAGACCGCCGAGGGGGGTCAGCGTGCCGTGAGGGAGTCCGGGACGCCGGTGGACGGGGCGGGGCCGTCGGCCGGCCCCGGTGTGCCGGAGGCGTGCCTCACGGGCGCTGTGCCGACCCCAGTGCGACAGGCCGTGATCCCCGGGTCGCCGCCGGGGCCCGCGTCGGGCATTTCGGCCGAGACCTCGTGCGGGCCGCGGACGAGGACGGCGGCGGCCGGCCTTTCCTGTGTGCCGGCGGCAGACGGGACGGCGGGACGCCGGGCGGGCCGTTGCCAGCGAGGCCGAGGTGGGCGCAAGCGGCCCGCGTCGGGGATCGCGTGCACCAGTTCCCGGTGGGCGGCGTGCGCGCCGCGGGCCGGGACGGTGCGGTCAGCCGCGGGGCGGGCGCCGCTGCTGACGGGTGGTGAGGCGGAGATGGTGAATCCTTTTGCACTATTGCATAATGAGGTTTGTGGTTGGAGAGTACACGTTCAGCGGGCAGGGCGCGGCGGAGATCGCGGCGAGTATCGAACAGGCGATCGGGCAGGGTGTGCTCGCGCCGGGTGCCTTGCTGCCGCCGCACCGCGAGCTCGCCGCCGAGCTCGCCGTGAACCCCAATACCGTCGCCGCGGCCTACCGGCGCCTGCGCGACCGCGGCGTGATCGAGACCGCGGGCCGGCGCGGGAGCCGGGTGCGCCAGCGCCCGGTCACCACCGTGCGGGACGCGATCGGCCCGGAGGTGCCGCCCGGGGTGCGGGACGTGTCCACCGGCAATCCGGACATCGCGCTGCTCCCCCCGCTCGGCGAGGCATTGGCCGAGGCCGCGGCCCGCCACGCGGCACAGCCGGTGCTGTACGGGCAGGCTCCGCTCGACGCCGGACTGGGCGGCCTGGCCCGCGCCGCCTTCGACGCGGACGGGGTCCCAGGCGGCCCCGTCGGACTCACCGCAGGAGCGCTCGACGCCATCGAACGCGCCCTCGTCGCCCATCTGCGGCCCGGTGACGCGGTGGCCGTGGAGGACCCCGGCTGGGGCAGTCTCTTCGACCTGCTGCCCGGACTCGGGCTGCGGCCGACCCCGGTCGCCGTCGACGACGAGGGCCCCCTCCCGGACCAGGTAGAGGCGGCCCTGCGCAAGGGTGTGCGTGCACTCATCGTCACCGGCCGGGGCCAGAACCCGACCGGTGCCTGCGTCTCCGCCGCGCGCGCCGGCGAGCTGCGCGCCGTCCTGCAGGACTATCCCAAGGTGCTCGTCATCGACGACGACCATGCCTACGGACTGACCGAACTGCCGCTGCACCCGCTTGCCGGCAGCACCCGGCACTGGATGTTCGTCCGCTCGACGGCCAAAGCCTACGGACCCGACCTGCGCCTGGCCGTCTTCACCGGCGACCCCGTCACCGCCGACCGGGTGGGCGGCCGATACCGCCTCGGCCCCGGCTGGGTCAGCCACCTGCTCCAGTACACCGTCGCCCACCTTTGGCGCACCCAGACGCTGGACATCCCGGCCGTGGCGGCCTCCTACGCGGCACGCCGCGACGGCCTCGTGCAGGCGCTCGCCGACCGCGGCGTCGCCGCGCACGGCCGCAGCAGCATGAACGTCTGGGTACCGGTGCCCGACGAGACAGGGGCCGTGACCCAGCTGCTGCAGTCCGGCTGGGCCGTCGCCCCGGGTGCACGATTTCGCCTCGACTCCGTACCCGGCATCCGGATCACCGTGTCCTCGCTCACCGTTCAGGACGTGCCCGGCCTCGCCGACGCCGTCACCGCCGCGGTCCGCCCACGGCCTGCCGCGCGCTTCGGCTGACGCGGCGCGCGGTGGTCACTCCGGCTGCGGCCGACGCAGAAGCCGGACCGGGCGGTGAACTCTCCCGCCGCGGCCCCGCCACGGGCCACCATGCGGCGGGCGTGGTGTGATCACCGGCGGGCCGGCGATCGAGTGTCGTCGGCCGCCGGCGCAGGTCCGGCCGGATCAGCGGCCGGCGGCGAAAGCGCACCTGAGTGCGGCGACGACCCGGGCCATCACGTCCGCAGCCTCCCCCGCCCGTCCCGGCGGCAGCGATCCCCCCGGTCTGACCAGGTCGTCCAGCGACCCGCTGCCGCAGCGCACCGTCGTGACGGCCACACCGGCGGCACGCAACGCCGCGGCGTACGCCCCGCCCTCGTCCCGCGGGGCGTCCGCCTGCGCGGTGACGACGGTTGCCGCGGGCAGGCCGGCCGGACGCTGCCCGGCGGCCCGCAGCACCCCGCCGCTGTGCACAGGCAGTCCCTCGGCACGCGGGGACGGGCTGTGCGGGAACGACGTGCTGCCGGACCGAGGGGACAAGGACGCGGGATCCGCGCGGTCCTCGGGCGGCAGGGGATAGAGCAGCAGCAGCTGGGTGAACGAGAAGTCCCCGCGCTCCTTGGCCAGCAGCGCCAGCGCCACGCCGATGCCGCCTCCCACCGCGTCACCGGCGACGGCCAGCCGTGTGCGGTCCATGCCGTAGCCCGCTCCGTGGCTGTCGACCCATCGAGCCACCGCGTAGCACTCCTCCAGGGCGAGGCCGTAGCCCGCCGCGGGAGCCGGTGTGTAGTCGGGGAAGAGGACGGCGCAGTGCGCGCCTACGGCCAGCTCGCGCACCAGCCGGTCGTGGGCGAGGCCCGTAACGCGGTCGGCGCCATGGACGTACACCACCGCGGGCAGCGGACCGGCGGCGCCCTTGGGGCGCAGGATACGTACGGCGACGCTGCCCTTGGGGCCGCCGGAGACGGCGACCCACTTCGCTTCCGCTTCCGGCCTGCCGGGGCCGCCATGCTGAGGCACGTCCGGCTCCCGCGTGCCGTGCTCCCGTCCGCTGCCCGACCGCGACGCCATGACCGGGGGCGGGGCCGGCTCGCAGGCTGTCGGCTCGGCTCCCCGTTCCTCTGGCGGCAAGACGTGATCAGACATCGCACTCTCCTAGACGAGACACCCCGCCGGGCACGGGATTCACCGCCGGCCTCCGTACGGTCGTCAGGAGCCGTACATCGACGGGTATCTGTATGCGATTCCACCCGGGTGAGGACGTCCGTGCATCAGTCATGTGACGGTGACTTCGCCACCCCGGCGGTGACTCGCGGAACGCTTTCGGCCCACGCCGGGGGCCAGTTACCGAGATCCGGTGACGGAGCGCCAGCTCAGACGGCGCCGTCGGCAGGAAGGCGACGGGGCAGGTGGAGGGGTGTCAGCCGGCTGCGGAAATGTTGGTGTGCAGCCGATCGAGAAGGGCCTTCGCGTCCCTGGTCTCCTTCTCGGCGAAGCCCACCGCCTCCCCGCGGCCGGGACAGCGCGGACGCGCTCGCGCAACTGGCTGCCGTCCTCGGTGAGAGTGATCCGCAACGCCCGTCGTCCACGTGACCTTCGCGCCGGATCAGTCCGTGCGCCTGAAGACGCATCAGCAACGGGGTCAGGATGCCGTAGCCGAGTTCCAGCAGCATGCAGAGCCCGTTCGACGGGCAGGGCGCCGTGCAGCATCCGAGTGTGGCTCGTGACGACGGCCGCAGGAGGAAGGCCGGATCCCGCAGGTGTGCCTGCCCCGCCGGCCTCCCGGAGCCTTCCGGCGGTCCTTGGCGGCACTGGCGGAGGCTGCCCCCACCTGTCCTCGGCCCGGCGGGCAGACGGGAATCCTCAGCGGCGGGGAGGACCCTGTTCGCCATCCAGCAGGGCGGCGGTGACCGCGTCCCAGTCCACCTGGTCGAACTCCGTGCCGGGATGGACCAGCTCGAAGGTGTCCAGCAGCCAGTCCTGCAGCCGCCCCAGATCCATTTCGAAGAGGCACGACGCACCGCGGACGTCCAGCCTCAGATGCACCACCCGGCGCGGGCCGGCGACCGACGGCCACAGCCGTACGTCGCCCGTCCCGCTGGGCTCCTCGGTGCCGTCGAAGAGCAGATCGCGGGAGACCATCCACGTGACACTCCCGCCCTCGGGCGCGGGCAGTTCCACCCGCACGGCCAGTGGGTCGGCCTGCGTGTAGTGGAATGCCGCCACGAGCGGGATGCGTATCGACGGACACAGGATCCGGTCGAGCCGCAACGACAGCGACCGCGTACGGTTGACAGGCCGCTGAGCAGCGGGAAGGCCTGGCTGCTGGTGAGGCATGAGACCCCTTTCAGGAACGGGAGAACTTCCCTCAGCCTGGCTTCTTCAGCGCCCGCGGGCATCAGTAAGCTGACTATGGACCGGTTCTAAGCAGCGGGACACACGACAGTCGCCCAAGGGAGCGATGACAGGGGTGTCGCGGCGGCGGCCGTCCGGTGCGCGGCTCACCCAAAAAGGGGGCAGACGTCCGGCTGCGGCGATTCGGTGGCACCGGTCGCTGTGCGGGTCGTATTCGGCGTAGATGCGAGTAGCGACCTAGGGGTCCAGACCGGCGGTGATCTTGTCGCGGCGTTGCAGCACCTGGGCGGGCGAGAGGCCGAGGTCGGCCAGGTTCCGGCGGGTTGGTGGCGGGTGGCGACCTCCAGACTCTCGGGTGGTGTCGGCTGGGGCGGCAGGCTGCGCTGTAGCGTCACCGCGAGCGCACATCAGGCACCCACTTCGAACACTCAGGTCAACAGGACCTTCTGGCCTGCATGGTGTGCATCCCACTCCATCGATGGAGCGGGATGCACACCATGCGGCCGGTCTCATCCGCTGACGTACCCGCTCTCCACGGCCGGATTGCCGCCCCATCGCGCACCAGGCGGAACCTCTTCGCCCTTCATCAGGAAGGTGTCGGCGTCGAGTTGCGCTTGATCACCTACGACTGTGCCGTAGTGGACGAGCGCTCCGACGCCGAGGGTCACGCCCCGGCCGAGTGTGGCGCGGTCGGATTTGAAGGCGCCGTCTTCCTGGGAGTGCGTCTGGATCACGCTCGAAGCGTTGAGGGTGCAGTCGTCTCCGATGGACACCAGGGTGTGCTCGATGAGCGCGCAGCCGTCGTCGAAAACCCTGCGGCCGACCTTCACTCCGAGCAGCCGCCAGACCAGGGCCTTGTACGGGGTGCCGTTGAAAGCCTGCATATAGCGATGGGATGTCAGTTTCCAGAAACGTTCATGCATCCAGAAGTCGGGGTCGTAGATCGAGCAGAACAGGGGCTTCAGCGGACGGAGACTGGTGACCACCCGCTCGACCAGAGTGAAGAAGACGACCGTGAACACGGTGCTGGCCAGGCTCGCCAGGGCCAGCACCGACACACCGTGGACGGCGTAGAGATCGACGGCGACTGTGGCGATGCCGGCGAGGACGACGAAGTGGAACCATCGCGCCAGCAGGTGAAGGCCCGCGGTGAGCGCGTTGTGCCGGTTCTTGCCGGCAAGCCGTCGTCGTTGTTCCTCGCCGGTGGCCATGGAGTCGAACTTGGTGTCGCGCATCACGGTGCGCGGAATCTCGAAGCTGGGCGAGCCCAGCAGCCCCACGCCTTCGCGTACGGGCCCGTCGACGGGAACCATGACCTTGGTCGCAAGGAGGCAGTTGTCGCCCGTGCGGCCGCGGGCGGGGTAGACGATGTGGTTGCCGACGAAATTGTTGGGCCCGATCGCGGTCCTGGACAAGCGGAACGACGTGCTGGAGAACTCGGCGTTGATGATCGACAGGCCGTCGGCCACCATCGTTCCGCTGCCGACCGTGCTCAGGTAGGGGGTGTCGTGCTTCACCATCGAGCCGAAGTTCGACCCGGTCTGCTGGACGTTGCACAGGTCGTAGCCCAGACCACGCAGGTAGTGCACGATCGCGGAACTGTCCCCGAAGAGGGTGGTGAAGAACCTGATGTTGGTCAGCCGCAGCAGTGCTCGCTGGATGCCGTAGTGAAAGCCGTACAGCGGATAGACCCTGCCCGGCGTGATCGCCCGACTGAGCAGACGCGGCAGGGTACTCACCAGGACGAGACCCACGAGCAGGGCGCCGAAGAAGGCCACCAGGGAAGCCATCACGGCATCCAGGATGAAAGCGGGATTCCCCAGAGCCGGCGACCGCGGGCTCAGCACCGCGTCCAGAAGCGGCACGGAGAACACGATGCTCAGGCCGACCACTGACAGAGGCAGATACACCAGGACCATGGCCGCGAGCTGGCCCAGGCTGTACACCGCCCTGCGCGGGGTGCCGCACGCGGCGGGCGGGACAGTGGCGTAGTAGCTCGTCGTCGCCTCGGCGGGGGAGCCGTGCCAGGACTCGCCGGCCGGAACACGCTGGCCCGACTGCAAGGACGAGGCGTGGCCGAGCCGGGCGCCGTCGCCCATCGCCGTGCCGATCTCCAGCACACTCTGCTCGCCGACGATCACCTGTGCGCCGAGACTGACCGGACCCATCTCGATCCAGCCGTCGCGCGCTCGGTAGCAGGACAGCTGGACATCCTTGCGGATGAGTGCGCCGTCACCGAGGGAGAGCAGGTCGGTACAGACCGGAACGGTATGGGAAAGGATGGTGACGCCCTTCCCGACGCGCGCACCGAGGGCTCTCAGATAGAGCCCGTAGAGCGGCGACCCGGCGAGCAGCCGCGCCGGACTGGTCCGGATGAGGGTCTTCACGCACCAGAAGCGCAGGTAGGCAAGGCCCCACACCCGCATTCTGCGACGGGTGAAGCGCCCCACGAGCAGCCACTTGGCCAGAACCGGAAGCGCACACAGGCCGCAAAAAACCAGCACGCTGAACAAGACCGCGCGCCGATAGACGTCGACGGCCCTGGAACCCTCCATGACCCACTCGTAGCCCTCGATAGCGACCAGGCCGCCGACGGACGAGAAGACCAGGAAGACGACAAGCTGCGCCACCCCGCAGAGTAGATGCGGCACAGCGCCGAGCCGCGATTCATCCGTGTCACCCCACGGCGCATCGACAGCCCGCCCCGCGTTGGGCAGCAGCCCTTCCGACGGCGCCTGACCCGCAACCGGGGAGAACTCGGTGTCCGCGTACGCAGCCGCCAGACTCGTGATCGTCGGGTGCTGGTAGATGTCCTTCATCGACACCGTCGGCAGGTCGTCCCGCTTGCGTACCCGGGCGCAGAACTGCGCCATGACCAGCGAATCAGCGCCGAGGTCGTCGAAGAAGTGGCCGTCGACCGCTACCCGCTCCGCCCGCAGGACGCCCGCCAGCACCTCAGCCAGGAGCAGTTCGGTACGGGCCACTGGCGCATCCATGCTCATCGCCTCCCCGGTCGCCGATGGCGCCGCAGCAGCGCATTCGCCGTCGTGGGTACTCACGACAGTACCTCGGGACGAAGAGGTCGGGCGCGGCGCGGCCTCGACGGCCGGACCGGCTGAAGACGGGTTGGACGCGGCATGAAGGCCAGCGGTCGCCCGCCACCGTCACGGACCACCACATGCCGGCGGCCGAGCCGCTCACGCCGTCGCCACCTCGCGCGCAGCGGTCCAGCGGCCGGAGGGCCGCTGCGTGTTCCAGGTCGCCATCCGGTTGCCGGCCGGTGGCCCCCCCACGGCGGGGCCACCACCGACCACCAGTAGGAAGGTGGCGCACAGGGCGTCCACCACCCGCACGATCAGCCCGCGTCGGTTGCGAATGCCGCATACGCACCAGCTTCCTGTCACCTCACCCGCAACGGCGGGCGTGTGCAAGGAAGTTGTCACGGACACGGATGGCCTCCCTCCCCGACACCTCGGTCGGACGTCAGATGGCATTGATCGAGACCGATTCATCAGGGAGTGCGCAGGTCACCTGTGCCGATGTCCCACAGGTAGGCGCTTCTTGCCGGTACGGCACACAGTGTTCGCCGCACGTGTCCCTGCGGTCCGTCTCGGCCTACAGCTGGGTGGCACCGCCGTCGACGAACAGTTCAGCGCCGGTGGTGAAGGAACTCTGGTCCCCGGCCAGGTAGAGGGCGCCGGCCGCGACCTCGTCGGGATGCCCGATGCGGCCGAGCGGGGTCGGCGCGGCGGACTCGGTGGTCCGGTCGCCTTGCGGGATCGCGGCCCGCAGCTCGTCAGCGCCAGGGGTGGTGACAGGACCGGGGGTGAGGGCGTTGACCCGGATGCCGCGGCCGGCGAGTTCGGCGGCCCAGGTGCGGGCGAGGCTGCGGATCGCGGCCTTGGTCGCGGCGTAGACGCCCAGGCCCGGTGTGGCACGCAGGGCCGCGCTCGAGGAGAGCAGGATCACCGAGGCGCCGGCCGGGAGCAGCGGCAGCGCCTTTTGGACGGTGAAGATAGTGCCCTTGAGGTTGATGGAGGTGGTGCGGTCGTACTCCTCCTCGGTGATCTCGCCCAGCGGGCCGAAGTCGCCGACGCCGGCGTTGGCCACGACGATGTCGAGCCGGCCGCTGCGCTCGGTGATCTCGGCGAAGAGCCGGTCGAGGTCGTCGAGATCGGATGCGTCCGCCCGGATGCCGATGCCGCGGCTGCCGACCTGCTCGACGGCGGCCTCCAGCTCGGCCTTGCGGCGACCGGTCAGGTAGACGGTCGCTCCTTCGGCGGCGAACCGGCGGGCGGTGGCCAGACCGATCCCGGTGGAGGCCCCGGTCACCAGTGCGATCTTGTTGTCCAGCTGTCCCATGAGATCCTCCCGGATCAGTCTTGACGTAACTATGTTTGTTACATTTTTGGGCGCGAGAAGCGCCGAGCCGCAGGCGGAGAGCCCGGAGCTAGGCGGCCTTCAGTACGTCGCGCAGCACGTCCTCGAGCGTGGTCTTCGCCAGCTCCTTGCGCAGGGCTGCCTCGACCCCGTCATAGACGTCGGCCATGACCGGCCCGATGCCGTGGCCCACAACGCACTCAGGGTCGGGCGTGGCACGGTGCAGGGCAAAGACCGGCCCCGGCTCCACCGCCTCGTAGACATCGAGCAGGGTGATCGCCGACAGGTCCCGCGACAGCGTCCAGCCCGCGCCGGCGCCTCTGCGTGAATCGGCCAGACCGCTCGTACGCAGCTGGGCCAGCAGGCGGCGGATCACCACTGGATTCGTGTTGACGCTCGTTGCGATCTGCTCGGATGTGGCGACCACGTGGCCACGGCGCTGATACAGGCCGATCCAGGTCAGGGCGTGCGCGGCGACAGTCAGTCTGCTGTTGGCGCTCATACCCTCACCTCACCTCCGGTCATGAAGTAACCGTACTGGTTACGACGGAGTCGGGCAAGCCCTGCGAGGGGAACGACGCCGCCTGGCTCGGTGGCCGGCCGGGTCACTGGCGGGACGTGAAGAGGGCGGCGTCGCCGGCATCGGTGCGGCCGATGGCGCGGGGGATCTCGCGGGAACTGGGGTGGCGGCCCGGACAGGTACCGGGTCAGACGCTCACCTGTGGGTCCGTCCGGGCGCCCCGGCTCAGCAGTTCGGGCCATGGGCCGCCGCACCGGGTCCGCGCGTGGATCCGCAGCCGGTTGGCCACCGCCTGCCTCAGGACGGGTGACAGGTCGGACCGGTGGGCCAGCTCCCTGAACCATGTCGGCGGATCGGACGGGGACGTCTCCTGCTGCTGGGCGAACACTTCGATGGCGCGGCGGGCGAGGGCCACGTCCTGCTCGACCAGTTCCAGCATCAGTGCCTTGCGTTTGCCGCTGCCCAGGTGCGCGAGGAGCACGCGCAGGGGAACGCTCCAGCGGTTGGCGATCTCCCGCTTGGGTTTGGAGGGGCGTGCGTCATACGCGTGCAGAGCCTTCGAGATGGTCATGAGCAGGCTTGCGGCGGTCTCGGGTCGCAGCGGGGCAACACGCTCGATGAGTCTGCCCAGTTCCCTGATGTCCTCCGTCACCAGCCGCCCCTCCTGTTGGGTGGCCGGCATGATCAGCTCCAGCAGTTCGCCGGTCACCTGCTCCGCCCGGCCGGGTTCCTCGACGGGCGCGAGGCGGCATACGACCTTCGTGAGCACATGGCGGGCCGTCGTGGGAAACGCGTACCGGCCTTCGCCCCCGCCCTGCCCGGCGACCACCTTGCGCAGCGCCGGAATGACGGCTTGGGCGTCGACGGGACCCCAACGTCCCGTCACCGCAGCGGCTCGGACCAGTTCGAGCAAGGACGTGGCGAGTGGATGGCCCGCGTCGCGCAGTTCGTCGGCGAGCGTGGCACCAGCCGGCGGCTGCCATCCGGCGTTCTCCACCAAGGCACGGCACAATCGGTGCCCTTGACGTCGGCGGTCCTGTCCACCCGCGCTGCTCAGCCGCTGTACCAGGTTCCGCAACGGCTCCTCGTAGGACCGCACGAGGCCGTGCGTGGCCGAACCAGCCTGGTCCAGGACCACGACGAGCAGGTCGGTGTCCCCGGAGAGCATGGCCTCGTCCACGGGGTAGGCCAGGAGGTCGGGACGGCTGCCCACGTATCCCGCGAAGTCGGTGGCCAGAGCCCCGCGTGTCTGCGGGTCGGCCGTGCACGCGGCGTGGACTTCGGGATCGGTGGCCCAGGCATGAAGAGCCAGCCGGGCCCCAGGGTGACCCGCCGCGGCCGCGGGCACCACGAGTTTGGCCAGGCCCGCCGAGTCCAGCCACAGATCCTGCGGCACGTCGTCGGGAAGCAGCCCGAGGAGCACCGCGGCGTCTGGGCGAGCCCGGCCGACGGCTTCTCGAAAGAGGGTCGAGAGCGTGCGCCGGCTGCCCTGGTAGGCGGAGGCCGGGAGTTGCAGAAGTGCCTCACGGCACCTGTCATGGACCGCCTCGGCGAAGGGGTACGTCTCGCGGGCACCATCGGTCCGTGACCGCCCGGAGCGGACGAGCGTGGGCACGATCACCATGTCCAGGGCCGCGGACTGGTCCCGCGGATGCTCGAGCGCCAGCAGCGTGTCGGTGAACTGTTCCGCCCCCGACTGGTGCAGGCGGGCCGCGAGAACTCCGGCACCGTACAGTCTCGCCAGGCCGGTAGGGGTGCTGAGATCGTCCTTGACGGCCTGGCGCAGCAGTTCGTGGAGCGGGGCCGTCGGCTCCTCCTCCATGACGGCGCCCCACAAGGCGCCCAGTGCCTCCTCGAGGGCGGTGAGTTCGGCACCGAGGAGATCGGGGGCGGCGGTGTCCAGGAGCCGGACGAAGCGGTCGAGGGCCCGGCGGCGTACCCGGCTCGCCCAGGACCGACCCTGGCCGCGGTGGGTCTCTTCGCTCACCATGCCTACCAGGTCGGCCAGACTCTGCGTGACCCGTGCGGCGCCGAACTTGTGCCAAAACCGTTCCGCCTGGTCCAGTGCCCAGGCCGGGTCGTGAGGGAACGACGCGCGCAGGAGCCGCAGATACAGATGGTCGTGCGACCGCAGTTCCTGGGTCTGCCAGGCCAGCAGCCACGTCATACAGTCCAGGTCGTCGAGGAGCCCGACCGCAGCGGCCGGGTGCCGGCGGAGCAGGCGGCACACCGCCTCCAGCAGCTGAATGCGTACGGCCCGGCCGTCGTCGTCGGACTGCTCGCCGCGTTCCCACACCACCGTCAGGTCCTCGATCCAGCGTTCCGCGCGGGGGTGCCGGAAACCGGGGAGAACGACGAGAAAGCGTTTGACGGGCTCCGCCGGCAGGCTTCGCAGGCGCTCACGGGCCGGTTCCGCGGTGCTGCCGAGACCACGCAAACGCGCATACAGGTCCAGGCCGAGAGCCACGGTGCGGTCGTCGTCGAGCAGAGGCAGCAGGAGCCGGTCGGCGGCCCCCGGGGCCTCCCGGGGCACCAGCTGGCCGGCGACGGCGGCCAGGACGAGGTCGGTGGGATTGGCCAGCATCCGCGCGACGAGTTCCGGGCCGCGGCCTGCTGCGCGGAGCCAGTCGGCGGCCATGTACTCGAAGAAGGTCTGGTGGAAGAACCGCACCCGCGTTGTGCCCGTGAGAGTCGAGATGACCCCTCGTCGCTCCAGTTCGTCGAGGTCGGCGACGATCCTCTCCCACGGCACTCCGGGCAGCAGCTCTTCCAGATGGTGGCCGACGAGAGGCAGGTCGACCTCCAGCTCGTTGGCGGCCAGCATGTAGCGGGCCAGTGCCCGAGCGATGGGGCGGAGATCACGGGAGGCGGCGGAGCTCAGCGGGGCGCTCCCCTGACCGGCCCTGCTGTCCTGCTCGACGCGCTGTCGGCGGACCTGGTCGTACAGGGAGGCGATGTCGATATCCTGGACGGGCGGGTCGGGAGCGTAGACATCGAACAGCATGCGCAAGGTCAGCGGGTTGTCGCAGACCTCGCGAAGCGGTAGATCCTGATATACCGCCCCCATGATGTCGGCCGTCAGCCGATCGGCGGCGGACGGCCCGTACAGGGCGTCGGAACAGTAGACCCGGCTGTGGCGGGTCACCGCCTCGGCCCGCTCGGAAACGCTGTAGGCACCCAGCCGTACCGGCGGACGCAGGAAGGCATCGCGGGCGGTGCTCTCGGTCTCGTCCGCGTCGTCGAAAGGCAGCAGCCTGGCCTCACCCGGACGGCACGTCATGACCACCGACACACCCTGCCGACGCGCCGCGTCGATGAGCCGTGCCACCAGTGCGGCTCCGTCGGCGCTGTGCATGAGGAGGTCCAGCGTGTCCACGAGCAGCACCGGAGTGGCGTGGGTCGTGCAGTGGGCGAGCGCGCTGGCCACGTCCGGCACACCCAGTGCGGTGGGAGGCCGGTCGGGGGCCGGTTTGAGGGAGTCCAGAAGGGACGAGGCCTTGACGAAGAAGGGCTCCGTGCCGGCCTGCTCGGCAAGCCTGCGATAGAGGCTCCAGAGCACGGTCGTCTTGCCGAACCCCGGCTCGCCCACGATCAATTGGGCGCAGGTCTCCTGCGCTCGGTCCAGAACGGCTTGCTCCGCACGCCTGGTGACGTGCAGGTCGGCCAGGGTGATCCCACGCGGGAAGCGGCCGTTCGGCCGCATGAGAAGGCCGGCGTCCTCGACAGCCTCCTCGCTGAGCCGGCGCAGCCTCTCCAGCTCCTCCCTGCCGGGGCCGGGGGCGCTGAGCCGGCGGGCCTCACCGCGCATCGCCTCGAGATGCTCAACGCCCAACTCGGCCAGTTCGACATGCTCCTGGGGTGAGAGCCGGCCAGCCCTGCCCCGATCGAGGGCCCTGCGCCGCAGGTCGACGACGACGCTCTCCAGAGGACCGGCCTTGTCCGGAACCACCTTCGCGTTCTTCCAGTCGCTCAGCGACGACCTGCTGGTGCCCTTGACCGTGTCCAGCGGAGGACAGCCCGCCAATTCCCACAGCCGCGTCAGAGCCGACGCGAATCCACCGGGCATCCGTCCCTCCCCTTCGCCGGCAGCCGTGTGCCCGTTTCTACCGCACCCCGGACCGCTCTGCCGGATCCGGCCGGAAAACCGGCGCCGCGCTCCGGCCTGCAGGTTCTGCGTCATCCGTGGCCGGGTGCGCACCGGAGCCGCCGGATGGGCGCGCCATGGAGTCCGGACGCCGAGAGGCAGGCGTCCTTGCCGACCTACGGAGGACACCCATGCGAAGCCCCATGCTGCGCCGGACAGTTCTGGTCACGACGTTCGCGGCCCATATTCTCACTCTCTGTCAGCCTGACGCCGCGTTCGCCGTCGGCGAGGGGTCGCCCGTCTGCCCGCGACCCGAGCCGGCGGACCGGTTGATGGTCTTGTTCCCCTACCTGTGGCTGGTCGTCGTCGTGGGGCTGCTCGTGGGACTGCTGACGGGGTGGCTCAGCCACCGGGGCGGTGACAACACCTGGGAGTCAGCCCGCCAGGGCCTCGCCACCGGACTGGCCACGACAGGGCCCCTCTTGACGGTGGTCGGCCTGCTGGCGATCCTGCCGCCCGTCTGCCCGTGACGTCCGCTGCCAACGGTGACGCCGTACACACTGCCCGGTCGCCGCCCGTCACCCCTTCCGGATATCCCGCTTACCGGTGAGGTGAAGCTTCCCACTTTCCCGTCCCTGTCGTCGCCTACTCGCTCCTGAAGCGGTTGATCGGCACCAGCCGTTATGAACGGCTCCAGCCGGCGACCGAGGCGACTCAGAAATCCTTCGGAATGGTCTTGGTCGTGGTCGACCAGCCGGCCTCAATCGGGGCCCTGCCGCCGGCAGGCAGGTGAACGGGCAGCCATGTCCCTCGCGACCTCCCGGCCTGACGAGGCGACGGATCGCCGACCTCTACCCCGGCGAGGCCAAGACTGACGCGAGGGCCCACGAAGGCGGCACGATGCACCTTCTCCGGGGCGACGACGCCCGCCCCGGAGGCGACGTCCGCTGAATCGCGCGGCAACTGTTGAGTCGTCAGTTCCATCGGGTCCGTTCCCAACGCGGCGGCTGCGTCGAATTCGGGATGGTGCTGGTGGCGACTTCAACCGGGGGAGTCCGCTTCGATGATGGCCCCCGCTGGCGGCGGAATCGGTTGGACGATGGAGGCGGACGCAGCGGGATCTCCTCTGGCGTGGCTGCCGGGGGCGTCGTGGGAAGGGCGGGTTTGAGGCTGCCGGCTGTTCCATGTGGCGGACGGGTCGTTGAGGTTGATGAGGGTGTAGGCGCTGAGGTGGTGGATGAGTTGGGAGGCGAGGTACCAGCGCAGGCCGCGGCCGCGCCAGGCGTTCATGTGTCAGGGCAGGACGTCGCGCCAGGCCCTCCCGGCGGGCGAGGATGAGGCCGCCGTTCGGTCGGCCACACCCAGCTTGGTGAAGATCGTCGACATGCGGTTCGCGATGGTCTTGGAAGCGAGTCCAAGGTCGGTCGCGACCTTGCTGTAGCTGTGACCTGGGGCGACACGATCGAGGGTTTCTCGTTCACGGGATGTCAGGTCGCCGCATGGCACCGCCGATTCGGGCGTTCCTCGAGATGTCCGATCAAGAGGGCGGCGACGAGGGGTGCGACGACGAACTGCCCGGCAGCCACTGATCGGATCGTGGTGCGGATCTCTTCCTGCTGGGCGCCTTTCAGCAGCAAGCCGCGCGCGCCGGCGTGCCGCGTCGGACGACGGGGGTCGTCGGCGACGAGCACCCGGATCGGGCCGGTAGCCGAGGCCATGTCCCGATGATGGACGACCTCACTTCCCGGCGAGGGGCCATACCTCCCGGGAAACAGGGAAATCCTCCCGGCTGCCCGGGAAATAGCACTCTCGCGCTCCCCGAGGCGCGTGCCGGATGCTCAATTCACCGGGGAGCAGCCGGCCCCCTCGTCCAGAACAGGCAGACCGACATGAGCCAGACCGGATCAGCGTCTCTCACCGGCAAGAACAAGGCGGGCCTCCTCATGGCCACCGCCCTGGGCCTCCTGGACGTGACCAGTGTCTTCTTCGTCCCGGCACAGGACGGGGACACCCCAGGCCCGCCGCCGGCCATCCTCATCGCCGGCGTAGGCCTCGGCCTCATTACCACCATCGCCGCCGTGTACGCCTGGCGCACCGCCCACCGGATCGGCGCCCGCGTCGTCGCCGGATCGCGGACCCTGTCGGTGATCCTCTCTCTCCCCGCGTTCTACGTCAGTGGCATCCCGGCCAGCGTCGTATTCATCTCCGCGGTGACCGTGATCGCCAGCGTGATCGCCATCGCCTTCGTCCTGTCCCGCCCCGCTCCCGAATCCGCCCTCCGGTGACACGCCCGGACGTCTCCGCCCCGGCCACTTGCCGGACATTCCCCGAACTCCTCGTCACATCCATGTATGCAACTTGGGAGGTTTTCATGCCGATCGACCCGGGCTCGGTACAGCGGGCCACTCAGCAAGCTCAGCAAGCCAGTCAGCTCGCCGCTCAGAACGCGGCCCGCGCTCGCGACGCGCACATCCGCGGATCGCATGCTTCGCACTCGTCGGCCAGGGGCAACGTGTTCGGCCTGCTGATCCTCTTCGGCGGCGGCTTTTATCTTTACAAGCACCCCGAGCTCATCGGCGTGATTCAGTCCCACATTCAGACGTGGCTCGCCGCTGCCAACTCTTGACCGATGCACGGCGCACCAGCCGTGGGAGGCCAGTACGAGCGCGCGGTTGGCAAGTTCATGTCTCTCGGGCTCGGGCTCGGCCCCGTCACCCAATTTCGAGTGACGGGGCCTCTGCCGTGGAGAGCGTGCCGCTACGGCACCGATCGGTCCCGCGGCCGCCCCCCTCGACCCTCCGTGCGACGCGATGTGACGTGCATTGGTGCACGTGACTGCCATGCGGCCGCCGCTTCGCGGAGATGCGGGATGTCTAGGCCGGTGCCCCCGTAGCCGCCGTCGGCGATCGCCGTTGCGCGGCCGACGGCGGCCTTCGCCCCGGACAAGTCCCATGCCTTGCAGTGGTTGCGGTTACCCGGAAGTGGCCGGCCGACGGCGACGACGGGCCGGGCGTCGATGTCTTTGCCGACCTGCTGGTTGGTGGAGTACCGGCAATTCTTCGACTGCTCGTCGACGGTGTGGTCGCGGGTGGGCACCGGGATGCCGTCCACGATCAGTACGGTGTCCCGGCGGAACCTCTTGCGCTCCTGCAGCGCAAGCGCCGGGCCGAGGTCGTCGATGTTGCGGCCGGCCGCGGACTTCGACATCCCGCACGATGGGGCGAGTTGGCGCAGTGTGAGGTCGGTGCACCAGTACGCAGCGACCAGCAACACCCGGCTCTCAAGCGACAGGGTCCACGGCCTGCCCCTGCGCACCGGATCCGCGCCCTCACGCCGCAACGCTGTGATCGGGTTGCCGAACTGATGCGGGCTCAGCCCGATGAACGGACTTTTCCAGGACGGCTCCGACGCCCTGATCACACTTGACACGACGAGAGCATTTCAGTTGCCGTCGTACTTTCCTCAGGCCGATCCTGTGGGCTCAGTCAACGAGGAGGACATGCGGGGCTCGTTCCGTTCCCAGGAGAGGACGACATCAGCAGCCCGGACGTGTCCTGGTACTACACCGGCTTCGGAGTGTTCCGGCGGTGGCCGGCGCAGGCCGAGGGGTTCGGCGCTGGACGAGATGCAAGGCTTCGGTGGGGACAGGGTCTCACCGGCGATGCGGCTGACGCCTGATGGATCACGGCCTGGTCCGGACGGCAGAAACGCGCGTGGGCGCCGGGCAGGTGCAGGCCGGCTCGACGGGCGTGGCGCGGTCGGCGAGGCGGTCGGCGTTCTGTATGACGCGGCAGCGTCCCCCATGGCGACGCGTGTACGCCTCGGCGTGGACCAGCTGGCCAACGCGGCTGACGCCGGCCGGCACAGGGATGAGGATGACGTGCTTGCTCAGCGCCACCAGCTAGGTCAGGGTCGTTGCCCCGGCGCTACCGGCGACCAGGTCGGTCGGCGACAGCGTGCTGGTCATCTCCTGGCGGAGGTACGGCCTGCCACAAGCCGGCTGTTGCGGATGCCCGCCTCGTCGTGGGGGAGTTCGGCGGCGCACCGTCCCGGCCGGAGCGAGCCCGTCGGCATCCGATGGGCTCCAAGCTGCTTGACGAGCAAGAGGAACGTCAGCAGCTGACGACCCCTCGCTCGACGCTGCCTGTTCGCCCGCGCATGGCCTGTCCCATCACGGTAGGTCGTGCGCGTACTCGACGTACAGCGGCGTGGCGAGGACCTGCGCATACGGCACCTGGCGAGCGGGATCGGGACCGACAGCGAGGGTGACGCGCGCGTACCCGCGCATCCAAGCCGCGCCTTCGGGGAAGCGGTTGCTCACATCAAGGGCCCTGCAGACGCCTCGCCTCACATCCCTCAGAGGCTCCCTCGGCGCGTGGGGCGCATTGATGTTGTCAGCGTTGGGGAGCGGGTCTTCGACCACTTCGTGGATCAGGGACGACAACAGGCTGCCTGACACGCCGTACACGACTATGTCCGTCTCTGGCACGGGCCTCAGAAGGTGATCTGGGCTGCCGTGCAGGAGCAGGCGAACGCCGCTCAGGTGTGTCTGTTCGTCTCCACTCGCCGCCGGAGCATCCATGAACAGGACGGTCTTGTAGATCTGTCCGTTGGCGCCGGCGACGTTGAACGGCGCTTCGAAGTACACCCAGCGACCGGTCTGGACGTCCGGATCCTGGTACCAGAGCGCGTGTTCCTCGATTGTTTTGATCACATCAGGCAGCCGTTCCCTGCTCCCCGAGGCAGCGCTCACCTCGGCCAGATCCAACTCCAGGCTGCCCCCAACTGCCAGCGCCGACGCGTTCAGTCGCAGTGCGGTGAGCCGACGTCCGATCCGTGTCCGACGTCGCCTTTCGGGGACGAACTGCCGCAGCTTGGCGTCGGACAGGTAGATCAATTCCTGCATTGGCGCACCCCCACGTCGACTGGCCCAATTCTAGGGAATGGGGCTCTGTCGCACACGGCGGCGCTCACGAACGCCGGATCCGTCGGCAGCCCACGGACGGATGATCTCCGCGCCGGAGACACGGGAGTCCTCGGCGTGTTTGATCTGGCCGATGTCCCTCGGTGAGCCAGACCAGGACACCGTGCAGCAGGCTGTCGAGTGTGGGGCGCGTCGCTCGTCACTCGTAATTCTCCTCGTCCGCGCCTGCGCCCCCGAATAGGTTCAGTCCGGGGGATCTGTGACTGCCTGACGATGGGATCGTGGTCGTGGTCGTGGTCATGGGGCGGGGAGATCCGACCGATGACGAGTGGATGCGGCTTGAGTCGCATCTGCCGAGGTCGGGTGGTCGCGGTGGACGCCGGCGCGATGACCGTCTCGTGATCAACGGGGTCCTGTTCCGTGTCCGGAGCGGAGTTCCCCGGCGGGATCCGCCAGAGCGGTTCGGGAGCTGGAAGGCCGTCTACGAGCGGCATCGGCGCTGGTCGGCGGACGGTACTTGGGACCGGATCTTCCAGCCCGTCCTGGCGGACGCCGACGCCCAGGGCTGTGTGGACTGGAGCATGGTCGGCGTCGACTCGACTTCGTGCCGTGCCCACCAGCATGCGGCGGGTGCACCGCGTAGACGTCCGCGAGTCCCGAAAAAAGACCAACGCCCCGGCAGCACCGCCCCGACGAAGGACTTGGACGCTCCCGGGCGAGCTGCCCTGCAAAATCCACCTCGCAGGCGAGGGCGGACGCCGACCGCCGGCGTTGCTGATCACACCTGGGCGACAGCCCAAGCCGTCTCCACCCGCTATGACAAGCGCGCCTTCGTCTTCAGCGGAACCGTGACCGTGGCCTCGATCCGCCTGTGGCTCAGGCAGTGAGGCTCGGCCCCCGTCATTCGGGGCCCAGGACGCCCAGCTCGACCTCTTCCAACACCCGCGACCACCAACCGTCCTCGTCGCCGAACGCGACCGGATCCTGCTGCTGAGCCTGGAGCATCAGCTCGGCAACGTAGTCCTCGTAGTCTTCGTCGTCCTCGCTCCGGCCGGACCGCACGAAGGAGTCCCACAGTCGGAGCAGTCGTTGCAGGCCGCCCACAGAGGAGTTGACCAGGGCGAAGCGCTGGGGGCCGCCGTCGTATCCGTAAGCCATCCACACCTCGCCCGAGTGGATCGCGAGCCAGTAGGAGTTGACGCCGTCCTCGAAGACGCCAAGGCACACGGCAGGCCCGCAGGGCAGGTCACGAGCCTGCAGCTCCAGCGCGGCATCGCGGACGAACATGCAGTGGCAGTCGTCCGGAAGCCCCGGATCCGCCAGCGCCGGCTCCACCTCAGGACTCACGCCGGCAGCTCGAACCATCGTCAGCTCGTAGGGGCGCCACAGCACGGTCCCGGTGATGTACTCGTCCATGCCGCGGATTCTGCCATCCACCTACGACCGTGATCCGCTGGATCGAACCTAGGGCCAGCGAGGGCTCGGTCGCGTAGCCGGCCGACGGCACCGGTGACGCACCGAGTCCCACCTCCGGGTCGAGCCCCGAGCACGGGGCACGGCCACGGGGCGGGGCCGGTCGGGGACCCCCGGAAATGGTTGCGCACCGGGCTGCTCGGGCCCGTGCACGGATCTAGTAGGACTCCGTTATGTCCGTGTGTCGGTCCTAGTCGGGGGCATGTGTAGGGGTGTGGATGCACATGAAGTGAACCGTGCTCGGGCGAAGTT
>NZ_JBHWCC010000085.1:0-28566 GCF_042735715.1 Streptomyces sp. NPDC059582 | reverse complement strand
GCCCCATGCGGTGCCGCCCTACGGCGGCGGTGCGTCAGCTCTGCGCGGTGTCGTCGCCCGCCTGCCCGGCGCCCTCGGCTGCGCCTGCCTTCTCGCGCATCTTGCGCACCAGCTCCGCCTTCTGGTCGGCTGCGGCCTGGCGGTCGCGGTTGCGGTGCGGACCGTTGTTCTGTCGTTCGGCGCGGGACAGCTTCTTGCGCTGGCCGCCGCCCATGCCCACGGGGTTGTTGATGTTCTTGCTCACGGTCACGGGTTCTCCCGGTAATGATTTGAAGTGATCTACTGATTCATCGGTGGGTGACGGGCGGCGACGTCGAGGGACGTCAGCAGGGGCCCATCACGCTCTCACTCGTAAATCGGCGTCTGGAAGAACATGACAAAGACGTTACCCGCTTCCGTCGGCCCCGCATACCAACCTTTCGCCGTCCCGGCGTCGACCGGGCCTTCGGCGAGCGCTCGGGGTCAGCCGTTTCCTTCCCGGGAATCTCAGCACCGCCAGCACCCGCCGGTGGGCGTCGCCCGCCCGGGCAGGTCCACATGGGCGTTACTGGGCGGCCGCGGGCGTTGTCAGTGGTCGCGAGCACACGGACGGCATGAGAGATCATCTCACTTGCGCCCCGCCGTTACGGGACAACCTTTCAGTTGCGGGCGCTGACGAAGCGGGTGGCCGGGCCCCACGCTTCTTACGCGACGGCATGCGCGTTCTCAGTACGGAGGCGGTGTCGGCAGACGTGGAACGTCACCGGGCTGGAGATCCGTGCGGGGGCGGTGCAGGCGTACGGGGATGCCGCCAGCGGCCGGCAGTGTCGCGTGCGGCATCGACCTCGATTTCCACGACGAGTTCGGGCTGGAGCAGCGTGACGTCCAGCGTCTCCCAGGTGCCCCAGCCAGCGGCGAACGTCAGCCCGTCCACGGGTGGCTGCGGCGGGCTGGGGTGCGGAGTTCGGCGAGGGTGCGGCTGGTTGCTTGGGGGAGTGTGGTGGTGCTTCCGGTGTACTGGAGTTGGCCGTCCTGGTCGTGTGCAAGACTCCGACCTTGAACCGTGGGCGGCGATGAATGCTGATCCCGATGTCCGGGAGCACTTGGGTGACCTGCTCACCCGTGAACAGAGCGATGCCTCCGTGGCGCAGTTCCAGGCCGAGTTCGACCAGCGAGGCTACGGATGGTGGGCAGTTCAATTGCAGGCCACGGGCGAGTTCATCGGCTTCGCGGGCTTGGACCAGGTGGATGATGGCATGCCGTTCACGGGGGTGGAGATCGGTTGGAGGCTCGTTCGCTCGGCCTGGGGCCAGGGTTACGCCACCGAGGCGGCCCTGGCTGGCCTGGCCTTCGGCTTCGAAAAGCTTGAACTCCCCGAGATCCTTGCAGTGACGACTGCTACCAACCTCCGTTCCCGAGCAGTGATGCGCCGGATCGGCACGACCCGAGACCCGGCTGACGATTTCGACGACCCCACCGCGCCCGAAGGGCCACTGCGTCCGAACGTGCTGTACCGAATCGCGCGCGGTTTGAGGGCCTGACACTCTCGGCTCGATCGCCTGTCAGGCCACGGCGGAAAGCGAGCGTCCGCCCCGGCGGATGCCCTTCTCACTGCGGATGCGGATGCGGACGCGTTCGCGACGCTGCGCCGCGAGGACGTCGGGGTGGCGGGCGTTGGCGTTACGCCAGCGCAGGAAGGCGTGCAGGGCCCGGGTCTGCACGCTGTGGTTGCGGTGGTTGGAGTTGGCGATCGTGAACTGCCGCAGAGGGCGCGGCCGGCCGACCGCCTGGTCCTGAAGGGGGAGGACCTGGTCGAGGCTGGCCACGTCGCTCGGCAGATGAGTCTGGATGACGTGCGTGAGGCGCGACTGGTCACGGATGCGGCCGTCCGGAACCAGTGCCGCCCTGGCGACATCAGCTCAGCCGCCTACCGGCGCGCCTCATGAACCAACCCGTCTGCCGGGCGTTGTGTAGGGGCGTGACGCGTGCTGCTTCAACCCCCGGATCGATCCCATCGTGGCCTGCCGCAGCATCATCCTCGAAGATCAGCATGAAGAGGCCCAACACCAGCAACGTCGAATACCGCCGTACCACGTCCGGCTACAGGGCCGGCGCCTGACCCCCGCCAGTCCGTGACGCCGCGGCGGACCGGACGCTTCCACCGATTCCAAAATATGAGCGGATGATGGCCGAAGATACTCAGCCTCCGTCGGCACATGGACGGGAGCCCGGTCCCGGCACCACGCCCAACGCCCTGCGCACCAAGGTGGTTGATGCGCCCTCCGGCGCAACCGGCGGGCTCACTGCAGATCAGGCAGCCGACGGTCCGCATGGCGGGGAGGAGCGCGCGGCTGCTGCGCTGAAGCCGAGGATGCGCGGCTGGCTGCACGCCGACGTGTTCCCCCTCGCGCTCGTCGGCGGGATCGTCCTGATCGCCGTTTCGCGCTCGGCTGCGGCAGCGGCGGCCTGCTCGGTGTATGCGTTGTCCGCCTGCCTGCTGTTCGGCACCAGCGCTGTCTATCACCGCGGTACGTGGGGTGCGCGCGGGGAGGCGGTCCTGCGGCGGCTGGACCACGCGAACATCTTCCTGGTCATCGCCGGCACTTGCACCCCGCTGGCGGTACTGCTGCTCCCTGAAGACCGGAAGCGGGTGCTGTTGGCCCTGGTGTGGGCAGGCGCCCTGGTGGGCATCGCCTTCCGCATCCTGTGGATCGGGGCTCCCCGCTGGCTGTACACCCCCTGCTACATCGCCCTGGGCTGGGTGGCCGTCTTCGACCTGCCCGACTTCGCGCACACCGGCGGCCCCGCGGTCGTCGTACTCCTGATCGCCGGCGGGCTGCTCTACACCGCGGGCGCCGTCGTCTACGGACTCAAGTGCCCCGACCCGTCACCGGCGTGGTTCGGCTTCCATGAGGTCTTCCATGCCCTGACTATCGGCGCCTTCACCGCGCACTACGCCGCCATCCTCCTGGCAGCCACATGACTGCGTGCGGGGCATACCGAAGCCTGCAGGACGACGCGACCGTCATGTGCGTGGACTGCCACGGCGTAGGCCGCTTTGAGCGGGACGCCAACACCGGCGCCCTCCTGACCAACGCCTCCGCCCCGTCGGGACAGGGCGGACCACTCCCGGGCGATGATCCTGGGCGTATGTTCCGGGCAACCGCAATGACTGCAAGGCATGGGGGCTGTCCGGCGCGATAGCGCCGTCGGCCACGTGTCGTGAAAGTGGCCGAGAAGCACGTCCTGGGACTGGAACCAGCCGTTCAGGCCGTGCCCATGCTGCCCGAGATTGTGACGTGATCCGGAGGACTTCGGTCTCGGTAGCAGCCGGGTTTCGCAACCGGACTGCCCTGGTGTCTCCCTCCGGGGACTTGCATCCGTCCGGGTTAGTCATGATGGCGGCGGGGCCAGCCTCCGGCGAGGGTGAGGTGGTGCCCGACGGTTCCGTCGGCACCCGTCCCGTGTTACAAGGAGCACTGCCATGTCCGATCGCAATACCCTCATCCGCAGCCTGCACGATGTGGGTCTGGCAGCCTGGTTCGGTGGCTCTCTCATGGGTGCGGTCGGTCTCAACGGGGCAGCAAAAGATCAAAGCGAGACGGCCGAGGCCAGCGCACAAATCGCCTCGTCGGGGTGGGCGAAGTGGACGCCGGTCAACGCCGCGGCCATCGGCGCGCACCTGTTCGGCGGCGGCGGACTCCTTGCGGTGAACGCTCACCGGGTCGCCGCCCAGAGAGGCGTGGCGGCCTCCACCACGACCAAGACCGTCGTTACGGTTGCGGCCCTGGCCGCCACTGCCTACGCCCGTGTCCTGGGCAAGAAGGTCGAGCTGGCCTCTTCCTCCGACCCGCAGGACGCCGAAAAGGCTGCCCGGCATCCCATCGACATCGACACAGCCCAGCGGCACCTGGCCTGCGTGCAGTGGGCGGTGCCGGCCCTGACCGGATGCCTGGTGGTGCTCAACGCCCTGCACGGTGAGCAGCAGCGTCCCGAGGAGCAGCTGCGCGGCATGTGGGCGCGGGCTTACTCCGCCGCTACCCCCTTCATCCCGCAGCACTCCTGAGCGATCTGCTCGCGGCGGGTGCGGGCCAGTTGATCAACTCAGAATCGAGCCCCCGCCGTCTCCACCATGGGAGGAGGCCATGTCGAACGCGGTGTTCCGCACCGCATGCGCGACGGGCCCGAGCTGGCCGGCAGCATCGCACCGCCGAAGCTCTCCCTTCCTCCCCTCTGCGGGCCCCGCGCGCTGTCAGGGCGAGCAGTCGGGCCGCCTCGACGGCGGGGTCCTCCGTGGCGGGAAGGGCGAGGCGTGCACCGCCATCGACGCTTTCGGGCAGACGGACAGGGTGGCGCCGTCGTCCGGAGAGGTCGCGGGCGATGTCCGCCTCGACTGCCACGACCAGTTCGGGCTCGACAAGCGTGCCCCAGTGCCCCTCCTGTGCCCCACCCGGCGGAGAACCTCCAGCCCGTCCACGGGTGCCGCGGCGGTCGGTCAGCCGGCTCGGGACAGAGGCACAACCGGACAGGTGGCCGAGCCCACCTACAAGTCGTCACCCGTCAACGCTGACTTGCAACTCAACGGGCGACACGCCTCGGCCCACTCGGTTGCCGGCTCAAGGAGAGGTCACTCCATGCCGATAGCGCAGTGATGCAGCCACAACCTCGAGCACCGGAGGCCCGGCACTGTCCTCGGCCGTGCAGCTCTCACAGCCTGGCCCACAGACCGGATGTCGGTACCTCGTGGGTTTCTGCCCTCGACCGCGACGGCCTCCTGTTTCGCGTCGTCGACGAACTCTGCGCCCGCGGACTGCTCACAACGGGCGATGCTCAGCTTCCCAGAGGTCGATGACGCGACCGGCATGGGGAGAACGGTGCCGCGGGTTGACTGAAGGCGTCCCGGACCCGCATCGCATGGAGTGGCGCCATGCGCCATCGGCTGGTCTTGGTCGATGCGGAACAAGCGGTGCAGGTCGAAGGCGGCCCGGTCGTTCGTCCGCGGCGCCGGCGACGATCTGCGGGAACGAGGGTGTTCTTGGTGCTGCGCCGGGAGCGCAGCAGGACGGGGCCCGGGCATGCACACATCTACGGCGTCGCACTGGTCGGGACGTCGGCGGGCTGAAGATCAGTGCGGGGGCGGTGCAGACGTACGGGGTGGCGCCACCGGCCGGAAGCGTCGCGGGCGACGTCGACCTCGACTTCCACGACGAGTTCGGGCTGGACCAGCGTGATGTCCGGCGTTTCCCCGGTGCCCCAGCCTGCGGTGAACGTCCAGCCCGTCCACGGGTGGCTGTGTGGGGCTGGGGTGAAGAGGTCGGCGAGGGTGCGGCTGGTTGCCTGGGGAAGGGTGGTGGTGCGTCCGGTGTACTGGAGTTGGCCGTCCTGGTCGTACCTGCCGAGCAGCAGCGTGCGGGGCGCTGCCGGCGTCCCGGTGATGGCGGCGACGATTGCTTCGGTTGTCTCGCGGACCTTGTATTTCAGCCAGCCGCGCCGTGACGGCTGGTAGATCCCGTCGAGCCGTTTGAAGACGATGCCTTCCATGCCGACGGCGGTCCAGGTGAGCCACTCGCCCACGAGGTCCTGGTCGGTGGTCGACGGACACAGCGCCCACGGCGCAGTCAGCTCGCGGGCGGTGAACAGGGATTCCAGTGCGGCCCGCCGCCTGCGGTAGGGCCAGCCGGTCGTGTCCGTGCCGGACAGGCGCAAGAGGTCGAAGGCGACGAAGTGCGCCGGCCCTTCGCCCGCGGTCCGGGCCACGCCGGTCTTGCGGCGTTGCAGCCGGCCCTGGAGGCGTTCGAAGGCGAGGCGGCCGTGTTCCCAGACGACGAGTTCACCGTCGAGTGCGCTCTTGTCGGGCAGTTGGGCGGCGCCTTCCACGATCTCCGGGAACGCCGGTGTCATCTCGGTGCCGCGCCGGGAGCGCAGCATCACCCGCCCGGCGTCGATGCGGAGCAGGGCCCGGTAGCCGTCCCACTTCGGCTCCGCGGCCCAGCCCGGCTTGAGCGTCGGTTCGGGGGTGGGAGTGGTCAGCATCGGTTCGGGCAGCGTCCATGTCACGCCTCATGCCTTCCACCCGCAGGGCCTTCCGTCCAGATGCCACGCCGCTTCCGCGGTCATGTGTGCCTGCGCTGGGCGGTGGTCAGGCTTGGGGGCGGGTGCTGGTGAAGCGGACGGCGGGTCCCCAAGCTTCTTGTGCGGCGGCCATGCACCACTGGCACAGGGGGAGGCCGCCGCTGCCGTACTTGTGGGTGTGTCGCTGGCAGCCGGAGCAGGGGCCGACCAGGCTGGTGGAGCAGGTGAAGGTGGAGGGGTCCGGCTCGGTGACCGGTGGGGGAGCGGTGGTGGTCATCGGGGAGGTGTCCTGGTCCTGATGGTGGAGTGGGTGGAGCACCGTGGACGCAGCCCTATGGACCGGAGGGTACGGGTGTTCGGTCGGCGCGCCGCAGTGGTGAGGGCCGGGCGGGCGGATAAGTCGAGGATGCCGAGGACGGCGTCGGGCTGGCAGTGCGTACATGCGGCCAGGCCGGCGGCGAGCAGCCGGCGCGCTTCGTCGCGGTCGACGGGCCGGCGGCGCCCTCCCGCCATATGGCAGTTGCCGCTGTGGATCTGGACGGGTGGCCGTCCGGCGCCCATGCCGAGTTCGACGATCCATTCCGGCGGCGCTGGCCGGTGCCGCCGGCCGCGGTCTTCCTCTGCCTGGCGCTGCCGTAGCGCGGCGATCTTGGTGTCGATGCGCTGCAGCCACATGGCGTGCCACACCCGCAGGGTGTGCAGGCGCTCGAGGTCGGGCGGCAGGTCATCGAACATATTTTTGATTCTATGCGCGATCGGCTGCCCGTGCTGTCGCGTGTTCGATTATCTGTTCGATAACGTGGTGGGGGGGTGAGCGCGATGGGTACACGAGTGGCGGGCGGCGGGCGGCGGGCCGGGTGTGGTGACACATGTGCGTGGCCCGGACCGGCTGCCGGAGGAGCTTTACCGGCAGGTCCTGGAGCAGCTGGCGCGGCTGTCCCCGGTGGTGCAGGCCCTGCCGCCGACCGCGGCGCCGGTGGAGCTGAAGGGTGCCCTGCCCTACTACGGCACGGACCCGCACCACCTGGGGGAGGTCCTGCGGGTGCGGACGCTCTCGCGTCTCGGTGTCGACATCCGCGTGGGTATCGGGCCGTCGGTGACGGTCGCAGCCACCGCCTCCGCACAGATCGCCGCTCCTGGCGTCCTGACCATCACCCCCGACCAGGCCGTCGGCTGGCTGGCCGGGCTGCCGGTCGACGCACTGCACGGCATCGGCCCCCGCCACGCGATGTTGCTGGGGGAGTACGGCATTCATTCGGTCGGGCTGCTCGCGGGCGTAGCGGCCGCGACCGTGCAGCGTCTGCTCGGGGGCAAGGCCGGGCGCCTGGCCGCAGACCGGGCCCGCGGCATCGATCCGCGTACGGTCGCGGCGCGCGCCCTGCCTGCTTCCGCGACCGGCCGCTGCACCTTCGACCGCCACACCCTGGACGGGGCGGCCGTCCGTTCCGCCCTGCTCGGCCTGGTGGTGCAGCTCGGCATCCGGCTACGCCGGCGCGGGCAGGCGGCCCGCGGCCTGAGCCTGACGCTCACCTTCGCCGGCGGCAGCAGTTGGGAGCGGGCGCGCCGTTTGAAGGAGCCGTCCGAGCACGACGACGACCTGCGTGCCCTCGCCTACCAGTTGATGGACGGGGCCGGATTGCAGCGCGGCCGGCTGACCGGCCTGGTCCTCAAGGGCGAAGACCTGGCCTACGCTGGCCACGTCGCCCAGCAGATCAGCCTCGACAACGTGCGTGAGGCGCGGCTGGTCGCGGAAGCGGCCGTCGACCGTATCCGGGACAAGTTCGGTGTCGGGGTGATCGGCCCTGCTGCCGTTGCTTCGGTCCGTTCGTGCAGGAGATGAACAACGGTGCAGGTCCATGATCGGCGGCGAGAATGGGAGCCACCCCGATCGAGTGACGTGGGAGTGGGAGTGTCTGCGGGAGCGGCGGGATGTGGGTCAATACCTTGGTGGTCCGGGCCCTGCCGGTCCGTGTCCCTGACAGGCGCGGTGCGGACGGGCCCGCCTTCTTTGGTATGGATCGGACCTGGCGGAGGACATCTGTCAGCGGTGGATGGGATGATCCCCGAGTCGGGCGTGAGCACGCCGATATCTCAACTCGGGGGTGGCTCGAATGGAAGCTTGGCAGGAGCTCTCAACGCTCGTGAAAGGGCGCCTGGAGGCTGCATCCACCAGCGAGCGGAGCGTCTTCGCCGCTGGCGTTGCTGAGCGGTTGATGAGCTGGCACGAGGCTCTGCCCGAGGATGAACGGGCGGCCTTCACCCTGAGTCTGCGTCCGCTCTTGAACTCGGTCTGGGAGGGTGCTCTCGGCGATTCGACGGCGTTCACCACCATCAACCGCGGCGTGGCCGACTACATGCTCAGCGAGTACTGCCACAACGACGGCCAGGACGGGCCTGACGACGCGGACGAGTCCGCCGCTGCCGCGACCCTCCATGCCGCGCATGCATACCTCTTCGGGTGCACCGACTTCGCAGTCTGGGCCAGCAGCCGGGCCGTGGATGCCGTCGATCAGCACCTTGAGTACCTCGCGGAGCAGGAAGAGGAAGACATTCCTGACCCGGACGAGGCACTGATCGCCGAACTCCAGCGTCAGCTGCGGGATCTCGACCTCATCGCCGCGTGTTCGAAGGAACTGCGTCACGCCAAGTTCGGACTGCCCATCGACACGTCCATCCGACTCCGTGTGGAGTTGCGCACCCCACTTTCCAGCCGGGACTGAAACCGCGTCGTTCGGCTTCAGTGATACGGAAGCGGTAGGACTCGGTGCCGGTCTGGATGAGGGTGCAGCGGAAGGTGATCCGGTCGGCGATGGCAGTGCAGAGGCGGGGATCGCCGAAGGTCTTGTCCCACTCGGCGAACGGGGACTTAAGTGGCCACGGCCGTCGCCTTGCAGTCCTGGCGCTCGGTGAAGATCTGAAAAAGCAGCTTGGCACCCGTGTGGCGCATGCTGCTCGAACCGCCCGGATTGATCCCCGCCTGGCCCTACGGACTGCCGCACTGGCCGTACGTGACCGCGGTCGACGCCCTGGCCGCCCGGGACATCCCGCCAGGGACCGCGCGTGCCGACCGTACCGGGCGCGCGAGCACAGTGAGCGGATGTACCTGATGCTCGTCCGGGATGTCAGCCGCACCACCGGCCCCGAAGGGCTGCGCCTGCACTGGATGGAGGACACCGGCTGGCACGCCGCCCTGACCGCGGCCACCCGCCCGGCCGCCCCCATCCGCCCGCTCACGTCGCTGCGCCGTGTCTTCGCCCGACCGGAGGATGTGGCGGAGGTGGCCGCCTGCCTGGTGCGCAACTGGCGCTGGCCGGCCGGGGACTTTGCCGCGGAGTGGGACGGGGTGAACGACGCGCGTACGGCGATCGACGCCTTCCGGCGGCACACCGTCGACTAGTGCTCTGACCGGCAAAGTTCACCGGGTTAACCGTTGGACGGCCCGACCGCCTGTAGGTTTCCGGCGTTAGTGACGATGGCAAAACTGCAGCTTCTGCCCCTCCTGGTCGGTCAGTCTGCGCACACGGACAGGCTCGGCCAGGATCACTCCAGTCCCACCAAGATCATCCCAGCACGGTCGCAGGCGTGGGCTCACTCCCACCATCACAGCTCCCACCACAAGTCCATGTTCTGGTGGACGTGTTCGCGCAGACAGCTTGAGTGGGAGTACACAAGCTGCCGCACGTTGCTGGAGTGCGCTGGACCAAGCCGGAGCTCATTCGCCTCCTGGTCCTGCTCGAGATCGACGACGAGCCAGCAGAAGCAACAGGTGGGGTTCCGATCCAACGACGCACCCCCTCGTAGTCTCGCCAACGGCGCACGTTGCACTCTACGTCTGGAGCGACACGCCAAAAGCGGGACAGCCTTTGCAGAGGGTCATTGGCGGCTGACCGTACGGGTTACACCCGCGACGATCGTCGTCGCCAGGGTCCAGCCAGTGATGATCAAGGCGTACGACAGCCACTGGTACCAGCCGTCAGGGGTGAACGCTGGCTCCTGGCCGAAGTTGACGACCGGCAAGAGCAGGTCGAGGGTGTAGAAGGCGGGGTTGAAGTCAGGCGCCTCGCCCGCCTTGATGGGGCGTGGGTGGTGCAGGCCGTACGCGATCGATCCGATGGTCATGAGGGACAGCAGCCAGACGGCCGCGCGCAACGGGCGGAAGCCGTAGCCGACGGTGGCGTCCTGGACGTACCCCCACAACCGTCCGTACCAGGTGAGCGTGGTGCGGCGCCGACGCTGCTTGGCGAGTTGGACGAGCCGGGCCGCGTCGTCGTCACCGACACGGCGGTAGGCCGCCGTCAGCTGCTCGTAGCCGTGCGGCTCATACCGCTCGTCATTCCGCTCCAGCATCGGCAGGCGGCGCTCGGCGGGCTCGTGCGGGGTGAGTACGGTGTACGTGAGATTGCTGAGATACACCTGGTCCGGCAGCATTTCCGGTTCAAGGGTGAGGACCTCTATTTGAGAACGCCGCAGATTCAGGGCGCCCTCGATGCGATCGCCCCCGCGCAGCCAGAGTTCACCGATGACACAGCTGCTTGCTCGCAGTGCCGTGTCGCCCGGATAGGACAGGTTGGGCGTGAAGCAGGTCGAGACGGCCCGTTATGCGAGAGCCCCGGAGCTCGGCCCGGCCCTGCACTCGTACGCACCGCGCCCGTACATGGGCTCCCACGTTGAGGTTCTGCGCGTCCAGCGCGGTGCCATCGGGCCTATTGAACTCGGCGTCCTGGAAGTTGATCCGCCCGGCGACGGATGCTCCGGTGAGCCGTACTTGTCCGTGCGCGTGCATTTCTGGCGCCCACAAGTCGTCCCCGATCGCGGCCTGGTTGAGCTGCAGCACCGGCTCGGAGTGGTCGGGCGCCGTGAACTCCGCGCGCTCCATGAACAGCGCCCCAGAGATCTGCGCCCCGCCGAGCCGCACCGGCCCCCGAATACGGCAGTCCGTCATGCGCAGTACCCCCTCGACCCGCAAGGTCGCCAAGGTCAGGCCCGGCAGAACGGACGACCTCAGGTTGAGCTGGCGCAGCTGGGCGCCGTACAAGTCGGAACGCCGTCGAAGTGGCAGTGGTTAAGCCGGATGGCGGCGTCGATTGTGGCGTACTTCAGGTTCAGTGCGCCGGTGATCCGCGCCCCCGTGATCTTGAGCGAGGCGATCTCCCCCTCCTCCTGCGGAGCCCTGATCAGCAGCGCCCGCAGTACACTCGCCCGTACGGTCCGCTCGGCGCCCCAGGAGTTGCCGAGCGCCGGATCCTCATTCTCGTAGGCGCGGAAGTCCACGGACTCGCCTCGCGGAAATGCCCGGCATATACGTACCTCGGCCGGCGTCAGATCGTTGGTCTCGCTCACGCCGGGACTGCGACGTGCTGCGTTCTGGCTGTCAACTGCGCACGGAGCACGCCATGCGGCCCGACGTCCTCCCGCCACCGCCCCGTCCGGCCCTCGCTAAACCCGGGCGCCTACCTCGTCGACTGCGAGCCATTGGCTCCGTGAGGCAGGCCCTGCGGGCCTGGGGTGGCACGGGCACCCGTGGCCGCAGTGAGGCCCGGGCGCCCGGCCGGGGTGTGATTTGCTCGGGTAGGAGGCAGACGGCTCCTGTCAGCAGCACGAAGAGCGCGGTGAACAGGGAGAAGACCAGCATCGTGGGGGTGGGGGCGTACTGCACGAGCAGTCCGGTGCCCAGCGCCCCGGCGGCCAGGCCGGCTGCCGGGGCGATGCTGTTCAGCAGCGAGCCGTGCGGCGAGGTAGGTGACGGTTGCAGGTCCAGCAGCCCGGCGCTGAGGGCGCCGGTCGCCGCACCGGTCGCCAGGCCCTGCAGGGTCCGCGCCAGCAGCAGCGTTCCGACGCCGTCGGCGGTGAAGAACAGGCTCATGGACACGGCATCGAGGATCAGCGCTGCAGCGAGTACGGGCCGCCTGCCGACGTGGTCGGAGAGTCCGCCGAACGATCAGCAGCGCGGCCAGCAGGGCCAGGGCGTAGATCGCGAAGATCGTGGTGAGCACGGTCGGCGAGCAGCCCAGCGATGCTGGTAGACCACGTGGAGCGGAGCTGGCGCGGCGGACGCAGCCAGGATCGCGAGCTGTGTAAAGGCCAGCAGCCAGAAGCCGACCGGGCGCGGTAATCGCCATGCCGGGCGCTCGGTGGGCACCTCGGTCCTCCTCGGATGGATTCGGGGCGGCGGCCGGCCGGCGTGACGATCCGTTCGGCTGCCGCCCGGGTGGCTGGGTCAGTTCAGGGGGACGTTGAAGACTGTCTTGCGGTGGCTGAAGGTCTCCAGGGAGTAGCGGCCGTGGTAGTTGCCCATGCCGCTTTCTCCGACGCCGCCGAAGGGGAGGGTCGGTACGGTCAGGTGGAAGACCGGAAGGCCGAAGTTGACGGCGCCGGAGGACGTTTCGGTGATGAGCCGGGTGCGGGTGGTGTCGTTGTCGGTGAAGGCGTAGACCGCCAGCGGCTTGTCGCGGTCGTTGATGAAGTCGATGGCCTCGGTGAGGTCGGCGACGGTGAGGATCGGCAGGATCGGGCCGAAGATTTCCTCCTGCATCACCGGTTCGTCCGGCTGCACGTCCAGCAGCACGGTCGGGGCGATGTACTTCTCGGTGCGGTCGCTCTGGCCGCCGAGCGCGGTGCGGCCGGAGCCGAGCAGTGCGGTCAGGCGGTCGAAGTGCCGCTCGTTGATGATGCGCCCGTAGGTGCCGGAGGTCTGGGGGTCGTCGCCGTACAGTTCCTGGACCACCTGGGCGAGGGCGGTCGTCAGCGCCTGGGCGGTCTCGGGGTCGGTGAGGACGTAGTCGGGGGCCACGCAGATCTGCCCGGCGTTGCTGAACTTGGTGGACGCGATGCGTTCGGCGACCGCGGCGATGTCGGTGTCGCGGTCGACGAAGACCGGTGACTTGCCGCCCAGTTCGAGGGTGACGGGGGTCAGGTGCTCGGCTGCCGCGCGCATCACGATCCGGCCGACGGTGCCGTTGCCGGTGTAGAAGATGTGGTCGAAGTTCTGGGCCAGCAGCGCCGTGGTCGGTGCGACGCCGCCCTCGACCACGGCGACGGCGTCGGTGTCGAGATAGGCCGGGATGAGTCGGGCCAGCAGCGCGGAGGTCTGCTCGGCGAGCTCGGACGGCTTGATGACCACCGCGTTGCCGGCTGCCAGGGCGCCGGCGACGGGGGTCAGCAGCAGGTAGATCGGGTAGTTCCAGGCCGACAGGACCAGCGCGACGCCGAGGGGATCGAATTCGGTGTGGGCCGTGGTCCCCTCCGGCAGGTGGGGGACGTCGACCTCTGCAGGCTGCGGGGCGAGCCACTCCTCGAGGTGCTCCAGGTAGTCGTCGATCTCGAGGATGGTGAGGTTGATCTCCGCGATGTCGACCTCGTTGGGGCTCTTGTGCAGGTCGGCCCAGAGGGCGTCGGCGATGTCCTTGCGGTTGTCGGTCAGCAGCGCGCGCAGCTGGGTGAGCTGCGCGCGGCGCCAGGCGAGCGGCTTGGTGCGACCGCTGCGATGGACCTTTCGCAGCCGCGTGACGAGGGCGGCGGCGTCGGTCTCGGTGAAGTCGGGCCAGGTGGTGGTCATGGGTGTGTGTTCCGTTCCGTGGGAAGCAGCCCGGGCCAAAGGGCCGTGAGGGGCACAGAAGGACGTAATGTTCATTCGTCCTTAGATGCTTACGCTAGCACGCACGACGCCACATGTAATCTCCTTTCGTGAATAGAGCATGTGCATTGAGAGTGGCTGGGCGGCCGGAGATGAGGGTTCTGGTCTGGTGCGTCAGCGATCTCGGATCGGCTCAACTCCCGGCCGCACGGCGACCGGACGCCTCCGGACCCCTCGCGCGGTAGGACGTCCTGTGCCGGGTGTCGTGTCGGGTGTCGGGTGCCGGGCGCCGGGCGCATGCGATCGCCCGCCTGCCCCTTGCGCGGGAGCGGTTGGTCACAGCGGCGGCGTGACCTCCTGACCGGCCGCCCCGGCAATGCCCGGTCGACTGCCGCGTCAGCAGTGCTGAGCGGCGCGCTCTGCAGGTGTGCCGTCGAAGAGGGCCGGATTTCGGAACGTGCCGTGGGTGCACGACCGGTCGATCCATGCCAGGTCTGGGGCGGGACAGTGAGCCACAGCGGATGGAACCGGTCGCCACGGTCGCCACCTCCGCTGCGGCCGGGGGCGGAACCTCCTGCCACGCGCCGACCCGTGATGCCGGCTGAGGCAGCCGGGACACCGCCCGCTTGCTGCCCGCCCGCACAGCGCCAGGGTGATCCGCGCGCCGGGGCGGTCCCACAGGCTTTGCAGCTACTCCAGGCACAGGCAGGCGATGCGCCTCATCGACCATCAGCGCCCGCGGGAGCTGACCAGCCGTCAGTCGGCCATCGCCCGCTACGTCGCCGAGGCGGTCATCCGGCCGGGCTGCCCGCCGGCGATGCGCGAGATCGACCGGGCCGGGAAAAGCTCGTCAGCACATCTTCGACCGAGACCCGCAACGTCACCAGGCCTATCGGGTGCGGCCTTCGCGGGCACCTGGACCGGGCTATAGGAGCGGTTCCTCGGCCGAAAGGTGCTGCGCCGACAGGGCGGCCACGTGAGGCTCATGACCTGCCGCCCGGCCCGCAAGCCGATCCCAGGCGACCGGGCGCAGATCCTGGGCAACCTTGCAGCCGGACGTCGGGATCACCTTCGGTGCCCGCGCATTGCCCCTGCGGACCCGCCTGCATGCAGGCGGTGAATACGAGAACTTCAGCTTCGGCTACGGGGCACATGCCCTTTCCCCCGGGCGTCCGCGCGGGTGTTGGAGGTGACGCTGTGCACCTCCTTCTGCCGCCGAAGCCGTAGAGCCCGAGCCGTCCGCCCGGCGGCAGCGCGGCCCGCCGCAGCGCCCGGTAGCCGATGATGCGGCGCCAGCGCCGGGACCGGTGACGGAGGGCTCCCTGCGGCTCGTGGAGAAGCCGGTGCCGGTGCCCGCGGAGGACGAGTTGCGGGTGCGGGTGCGGGTGCGGGCCTGCGGGGTGTGTCGGACCGACCTGCACGTGACCGAGGGCGCTGGTGCCGAACTCGCCGACCTGCATCCATCAGCACCTCGCCGCCGTTCTCCCGGATCTTCGCCGCGGTGGCGGCGGCGTCCGGCGAGGAGAAGTAGAGGCACCACTGCGCCTGGCCCTCCTGACCGGGCAGGGCGGGCGTAGAGCGCCTCGGGCAGTTCGTCGCCGTCCACCGCGTCGGCGCGGGCGCTTCGGGATCTCGCGGCATGGGCGGTACGACCGCGGCGACCGCCTTGCCGTCCGCGTAGGCCTGGGTGTAGCAGCGATCCCCGTGCGCTGGAATGGGGCCCATGTGTGCCCTGGCCCTGTGGGAGGAGGCCCTGCGGGCCCCTCGCGGCAGGCACCATGGGGACCTTTCGCCCGGGAACGTCCTGGTGGCGGAGGGCGGAGGGGGCCACCGTGCAGGTGCTGACCCGGGGCGCGGCCGCTCCCCGGTTGGTGACAGTGCCGTCGTGCGGATACTGCCGTCAGCCGTCGGCGAGGGTCTTCTTTCGGGCTCGGTACGCGGCCACGTTGTTCTTGTTGCCGCACATTTCGTACGAGTGCCAGCGCTGGGTGCGGCTGCGCGTGGTGTCGTAGAAGACGTGCCGGCAAAGCTCGTTGGCGCAGGCGCGGATGCGGGGCCAGGTGCCTTCGGTCACGAGTTGCGCCACCGCGAGGGTGATGCCGCCGACCACTGGGTCGCCGTCCACCTGCTGCAGCCCCGTCCCCGGTGCCGAGAAAGTGTGCCGGAGTGTGACGGAGGAGGCGCGTTCGGTGAGTTCCGCCCAGCCGGGCGCCGCTTCGGCGCTGTCCGGTGCCGCAACGATGGTCATGAGGGTCGCGCGCAGGGCGCGGACGTCGGCGAGGCGCTCCGGCGATGGCGCGACCGCATCGGGGTGACCGAATGGCCGGAGGAGGGCGTTAGCCGCCTGGTCGGCGTGAAGTGTGTCGAGGGAGCCGGTTGCGGCGTGCGGCCGCGAGTTGAGCAGGTCCACGACCGCCCCCGCGGTCCCCGGAATCCGCCGCGCGGCAGCCTCCGATGCTTCGTCTCTGGCCATTCACCCATCCTAACCGACATCGCCTAGTTGCAAAAGAAACTTACACCGCGCGGTCGCGCATGCTGGAAAGTAATGGTCTACTTATGGAAGAGTGCTACAGCTGTTGTGATCTTCGTCGTCGGCGGACCTGCCCCGGACCCGGCACGCGCCTCGCGGCACGCTCAAACGCCGTCCATCCGGTACGCCGAGAGCGACACGCCCCGCGGTGGCCGCGAGGCCCTGCTGCTGAGCCCGTGGCCGGAAAGCCTGTACGCCTACGACGCCAGCTGGTCGAAACTGGCCGAGCATGCCCGTCTGACAGCGGTGGACCTGCCCGGATTCGGGCACTCCGAACTCCGCGAGGACCTGCTCTCCCCCCCCAGGCCATGGGTGACTTCATCCTGCGCATCGCCGACGAGTTCGGGCTGGACGTCCCGCACGTCGTCGGCCCGGACATCGGCACGGGCGCGGTGCTGTTCGCCGCGGCGCGGCGCCCCGGCCGCTTCCGCAGCGCGGTCGTGGGAACGGGTGGAGCGGCGGTCCCGCTCCGGCTGGGAAGCCCGCTGAACGAATGGGTGCATGACGAAGACCTGTCCCCGTACCGCGCCTTTCCCCCAAGGTCGCCGTGACGGTCGCGATCGGCAACATCGCGGGATACGAACTGCCGGACGCCGTACGCGAGGACTACCTGGCGTCCTACGTGGGCCGGCGGTTCGTCGACCAGCTGCCCTACGTCCGCGCGTACCCCGCCGAACTGCCGATCCTGGGTGGGCTGTTGCCCGGCATCGAAACGCCGGTCCAGATCATCACGGGCCGCAACGACCCGATCGTGCCGGTGGAGAACGCCGGGTACCTGCACGAGCACCTGCCCCACAGCGAGCTCGACGTCCTCGACGCGGGCCACTTCGTCTGGGAGGAAGCCGTGGTCGACTACGCGGCCGCCGTCACCGGATGGTGGCAGGCGAACTGACCCCCGCGCCGGAACAACGGCATCCGCCCGTCATCACATGCAGAATCCGAGAGAACCGGGAATCCACAAGCCCGACCATGCGGGTACTCGTCAGGCTGCGGCCAGGGCCTGACGTGTCTGAGCCGTGGCAGATCCACCGCGACACCCTCATCCAAGTCCGCCGGATTTAGGTCTGTGAGGCGCCTCGATGGTCTTTGCCGGCGTGGCTCGCTGCAGCGAGATCTGGTTCAGGTTGTCTTGGCGGGTGTGGTGCCGGTGGTGTGCCGGTTGACGTTGGTCGTTATCCGGCGGACGAGGTTCTGTGTGGTGGCGATCTCGGCGGGGGTCAGCCCGACGGCGTCGCCGATCGCGGGCGGGACACTCGCGATGTGCCGGTGCAGGGCGATGCCCTCCGCCGTGAGTGCGACCTCGACCACGCGTTCGTCGTCGCTCCGGCGCCGCCGCGTGAGCAGCCCGTTCGCCTCGAGGCGTTTGATCAGCGGCGTGACGGTCCCGTAGTCCAGCTGCAGCGTGGCCACCAGGTCCTTGACGGACATCGTGCCGTGTTCCCCGAGAGCCACCAGGACCAGGTACTGGGGATAGGTCAGGCCCAGCGGGTCGAGCAGCGGCCGGTAGGCGCCGGTGATGGCGCGGGAGGCCGCGTACAGCGTGAAACACAGGTGCTGGTCCAGCAGGGGCGGTGGTGGATTGCCGGGGTCGCCGGGCTCGGGCGCGTCGTTGTCGTCACTCACGGTTCGGTCCCGTTCCACGGTCGTCGCTGGGCTTGCCTCGGAGGGGCATTGTCGCATCTCTAGCGGCCCGCGATGGTCTGGCCTGCGATTGACTTGTGTGCAATCAAAAAGCCCGCTAGGTTTCTCGATGTCGCCGGAACGAACCCCGGCCCCGCTGACGCCTCGTCGGCGGCCGAACACCTTGGCCGTACTTGCAGGAGAACCGAAATGAAGCTCACGACCGCCTTCCGTCCCACCCGCAACCGCGTCGCCGTGCTGGGCGCCGTCGCCGGTGTGGCGGCGCTCTCGCTCGCGGCGACGGCCTCGGCCAACGCCACGGCCGAGCACCGCCCGGCGGCAAAGAAGCCCACGGTCGTCCTGGTGCACGGCGCGTTCGTGGACGGCTCCAGCTGGAATGGCGTCATCAAGCGCCTGCAGCACGACGGCTATCCGGTCGTCGCCCCGGCCAACCCGCTGCGCGGCCTGGCGAGCGACGCCGACTACCTCAAGAGCTACCTCAAGAGCGTCAAGGGCCCGATCGTGCTGGCCGGCCACTCCTACGGCGGCTCCGTGATCAGCCAGGCCGCCGCCGGAAATCACAACGTCAAGGCGCTGGTCTACATAGCCGCCTTCGCCCAGGACAAGGGCGAGACGGTGGCGGAGCTGAACAGCAAGTTCCCCGCGACCGACCTCGGCACGGCCCTGAACCCCGTCCCGTTCCCGCTGGCCGGCGGCGGCACCGGCACCGACCTGTACGTCAAGGCCGACAAGTTCCACGACGTGTTCGCCGCCGACGCACCGAAGTCGGTCACCGACCTCGCGGCCGCCACTCAGCGCCCCGTCGCCGCGAACGTCTTCGACGAGAAGCCCACCGAGGCCGCCTGGAAGACCATCCCCTCCTGGGACCTGATCACCACCCAGGACCACGCCATCAACCCCGACGAGCAGCGCTTCATGGCCAAGCGCGCCCACGCCCACACCGTCGAGGTCGACTCCTCCCACGCCGCCCCGGTCTCCCACCCCGGCGCCGTCACCCGCCTCATCGAACAGGCCGCCCGCCACACCACCCGCTGACCCCGCACACCGCTACCACCGGCCCTACAGGCCCGGCCGCCCGCGGCGGCCGGGCCCGCGGATCACACCCCGCCGACGGTGTCCGGGGATCCCCGCCACGTCCGCAGGCCACCACATCGCCCCCTCTCCTACACCCAGGAAAGCTTCATGGCAGTCGCACGCTTCCACCTCGTCTCCACGCTCAGCCCGTCCGAGGTACTGGCCGTACTGACCGACTTCGGTCCCGCCCGGGCCCGGAACTGGCCAACGATCGACGCCGAACACCTGAAGATCCACGCCATCGGGGACACCTGGGCCGAAGTGACCGAAGGCACCGCCGCCGCGTGGGAACGAGCACGCTACGAATGGGATGCCGCACAAGGACGGGTCACCATCACCACCCACGAGTCGAAGGTCTTCGGTCCCGGCGGCGGATGGATTTTCCAGCTCACTCCCGAAAACGACGGCACCCGCATCGACATCGAACTCACCCGCAACCCCAGCACCCTCAAGGGAAAGGTGATCGCCCTCCTGCTCCCCTTCGTCGCCGGCTCCCTCCGCAAGTCCTACCGGGGCCCCTTGAAGGCCAACTAGGCAGCGCGCGGCCTGTCGCGGCGCAGATCGACGTCCCCGCGGATTCCGTGAACCGCTACCGCCGCGGCGAACGCAAGCACGTCCGCGCGGACGTCGCCGCGAGGACCGACGACGCGGTCCGGCAGCGCCAGGCGGTCCGGACCTGGACGAGATCGTGGACACGTTCTGCGGCCGGATCGTCGACTGCAGCCATCGACAGCCGGACGCAAGCACCGATCGCGGTGAACGCGCTGAACAACGCTGTCGCCAGGAGAGGTGACGTGTCCGGCTGCACCGTCCACTCCGATCGCGGATCGCAGTTCAGGTCACGGAAGTTCATGCATGCCCTGAATCACCACGATCTCGTCGGGTCGATGGGAAGAGTCGGCGCCGCGGCGACAACGCGGCCATGGAGTCCTTCTTCGCACTTCTGCAGAACAGCGTCCTCGATCGCCGCACCTGGGCCACCCGCGAGGCCCTCCGCGCCGCGATCGTGAGTGGATCGAACGGACCTACCACCGGCGCCGCCGACCACTACGGCTGGACCAGTTGACCCCCATCGAGCACGAGACCACCATGACGCCCGCCGCAGCCCTGGCGGCATGAAACCCGACCGCCATCCGCGGTCGGTCTGACGGCTGGTGGCGGCCCTGCGGGTCCTCTTCCCATGCCGCGAGCCCTGCGCCGGTCGCCCGACTGGCAAGCGTCAGCGCGTGGACCGGGCCGGCCTTCTGGCTCGGTAGGCGGCCACGTTGGTTCTGTTGCCGCAGTCCTCGTACGAGTGCCAGCGCTGTGTGCGGCTGCGCGTGGTGTCGTAGAAGGCGTGGGCGCAGTCCTCGTTGGCGCAGGCGCGGATGCGCTGCCAGGTGCCGTCGGCGATCATTTCGGCCATCGTGAGGGTGATATCGCCGATCATGGGGTCGCGTCGATCTGCTGTAGTCGCACCTGGCCGGGCGCCGTAAAACGTATGTCTCAGGGTGACCGAGTCGGAGCACTGCGTGATCCGCGCCCAGGCGGCTGCCGTTGCCTCGGGTTCCGATGCCGTGACGACGTCCCAGGAGGGCCGCGCGCAGGACACGGACCTGAGTGATGCGACGCGGCGCCGGCTGCCGCCCTTCGGGCTGTCCGGACGGGCGCAGGATCTCGCTCGCCGTCCGCGGGCTGTCGCGGGCGTATCGGGAAGCGCCGGGGTGATGCCGTGGGCGCGCGCATTGAGCAGATCCACGATGGCCGCGGCGCCCGCAGGGATCGGCTGCGCGGTGTCCTGCCCTTCTCTGGTCACCCCGACTGACTAACGCATGACCTTTTTTCGAAAGGCCCTTACGGGGCGGTGGTGAACCGTGATAGAAAGGTGTGTAAGTATCTACTTGAAAAGCCCATTACGCGCCGTTGTCCCTGTCGATCTCGTCGACGGGCGACACGCGAAGGGTCACCAGCTTGTGATGCCTTGTCAGAGGAGAAGGGCTATGAGTGAGATCAAGACCCGGTTCCGGACGATCGACGGGTTGTCCGTCCGGTATGCCGAGAGCGACGGACCCCATGACCACGAGGCGCTGCTGCTGAGCCCGTGGCCGGAAAGCCTGTACGCCTACGACGCGACCTGGTCCCGGCTGGCCCAGCACGCCCACCTGATCGCGGTGGACCTGCCGGGGTTCGGGCACTCCCAGCTCCGGGAGGACCTGCTCTCGCCCAAGGCGATGAGTGACTTCATCGTGCGGATCGCCGACGCGTTCGGGCTGGCGAAGCCCCACGTCGTGGGCCCGGACATCGGTACCAGTGCGGTGCTGTTCGCCGTGGCCCAGCACCCGGGCCGGTTCCGCAGCGCGGTCGTGGGCACCGGCGGGGCGGCCGTGCCGCTGCAACTGGGCAGTCCTCTGCACGAATGGGTGCACGCCGAGGACCTGGCCCCGTACCGGGCCGTAGACCCCAAGGTCATCGTGACCGTCGCGGTCGACAACATCAAGGGCTATGAACTGCCGGAGGTCGTGCGTGAGGACTACCTCGCGTCCTACGTCGGCCAGCGGTTCGTCGACCAGATGCCGTACGTCCGCGCGTATCGCACCGAGCTGTCGATCCTGGAAGACCTGCTGCCCACCATCGACGCGCCGGTGCAGATCATCAACGGCCGCAATGACCCGGTGGTGCCGGTGGCCAACGCCGAGTACCTGCACGAGCGCCTGCCCAACAGCAACCTCGACATCATCGACGCGGGCCACTTCATCTGGGAGGAAGCCGCAGACGACTACGCCAGGACCGTCGTCGACTGGTGGCGGAAGAACTGACCGCCCGCCGGACGTACCGCCCAGCCCCTCGCGCTGTTCCGGCCACCGCCTCACCCCGTCTGCCCGCACCGACGAGGCGGGAGACGGATGAATGGCAGAACGTCCGGTGGGCGCTCGACGTGGCCCGCGCCCAGCACCCGCCGCCGGCTGTCCGTGCGCGCGGGAGAGAGACGACCGCCGGAAGGAAGCGGCCGGTCACCGGTCGCTATGCCGTTGGCGCCGCCGACGGCCGCACGATGCACTTCGACCGCAGCGACGATCACGATCCACCGCGCGTGCCCGGTTCCGGGCCGACGGCCGAACGGTCGGCTGACCGCCGCAGCCCCGACACGATGGCCCACCCTGCAAGCTCGCCCACCACTGGCGAGGAAGAGAAAGACGGAGATACATCATGGCGACAGCGGGATCCTCCACCACCTGGCGTGGACGGGCACTGGTACCGGTACTCGTCTACCTGAGTTCGGTGGTGGCGGTGATCAGCAGCCTCGGTGCGCCGCTGACTCCGACCATCGCCGCGGCAGACCACGTGTCGCTCTCCCAGGCCCAGTGGTCCCTCACGATCACTCTGCTGGTCGGAGCAGTCGCCACGCCCGCTATGGGACGGCTGGGTGATGGTCCGCTGCGTCACACGACGATCCTGACCGCGCTGTCGGTCGTGCTGGCGGGAAGCGCCCTGGCGGCCCTCCCGTACGGCTTCGGCTGGCTGCTCGTGGGCAGGGCCCTGCAGGGCGTGGGGCTCGGCCTGATACCGCTGGCCATCGCGACCGCCCGCGACAACCTGCCGCCCAGCCGTTCCCGCTCGGCCATCGCGCTGCTCTCGGTCACCGTCGTCAGCGGCGTCGGTCTGGGATACCCGTTGGTCGGCCTGATCGCCGAGCACCTCGGGTTCCGTGCCAGTTTCTGGTTCGGCGCGGCGGTCAGCGGCGTGGGCCTCGTCGTGGCCGCGCTCGTCCTGCCGGGCACGCGGCACCTGAGTCGCCACCGGCTGGACCTGGTGGGCGCGGTTCTGTTCGGCGCAGTCCTGGCCGGACTCCTGCTCGTCCTGTGCGAGGGAGAGTCGTGGGGCTGGACGTCAACGGGGCTGCTCGCTCTGGGCGCCGCCTCGCTGGTGTGCCTGGCGGCCTGGATCGCGTTCGAACTGCGGACCACCGGGCCGCTGGTGGACCTGCGCCAGCTGCGCAATCGCGTCGTGCTGACCGCGGCTGTGGTGGGGCTCATCGCGGGCCTGGGCATGTTCCTGCTGCTGTCGCTGGTCACGCGGCTGGCCCAGACGCCTCCGGGCCCGGGTCACGGATTCGGAGTGTCGATCGTCGTCAGCGGGTTGATCCTGCTTCCCTTCTCGGTAGCCAGCCTGCTGGCGAGCAAGGTCATCCCGCTGGTGGCGCACCGCGTGTCCTGGCGCCTGACGCTTCCACTGTCCTGCGTTCTCATCCTGGCGGCCCTGCTCATGTTCGCGCTGGCCCGCACCAGCCTGTGGGAGCTGTTCGTCGTGATGGGCATCGCCGGTCTGGGCGTGGGCAGCGTGTTCGCTCTCGTACCCACGCTGGTCGTCAGCGCGGTGCCGGCCGGCGAGATCGGGAGCGCCATCGGCTTCAACCAGGTGCTCCGCTACGTCGGATTCACCACGGGAAGCGCACTGAGCGCCGTGGTGCTCGAGTCCCACACAGCGGCGGGGTCCGCACTGCCGGACCCGGACGGCTACGGGGTCGCCGCCGCGCTGGGAGTCGTGATCTGCGCGGCCGTCACAGTGTTCGCAGTCGTCCTTCCGCGACGGCACCGTGACGAGCCGGCTCTCCCCGCGCAGGGCGGAGAATCAACGGACGTGAAGGGCTCGACCGAGCAGGGACCAGCGGCTCTCCGCGGCAGCGCTATCGAAGTGTGATCCGGTGTGTCCGCAGATCCGTCGCGGTCCCAACTTCCCTATTCGTGCCCGGAGGTTAGGTCGATGTGTTTTCGGCGGACTCAACCGGCCGTTGCGACATCCGTTACTGCGCTGCGTGCCGACTCAACGGGCACCCTCTGCGGTCACCGCAGGGCTACTTCACACGTCTGGCGCTCCCATCGCACGGTCGATGAGTTCCGTAAGAGGAACTGCGCCGTCGCAGGCAATCCACGCATCCGAGGCAGCGTCCTTGTAAGCGATGGCCGAGGCGACCGGTGCATGGGCGCAGGGATCCTCCGCGACGGCCGGGTCGGTGCCGAGCCGACGGGCGATCTCCGGCATGAGCCGCCCAAGCCGGTAGCAGGCTAGACCTGCCATCGACGAGCGAGAGCAGCGCGGCCGCGCCAGCATGATTACGCCGCTACGCGGGTTGTTCGGCCTCCCACACAGGCGGGCTGCGCAATCGGCTGCGCAGTCACTGCGCAATGCTGTGGCCTGCATGGTCGGGTCTGTGGTCTGGGGTCTGCGCAATCGTGGTCGGGTTCATGGTGGGCGCGGTGCCGGTTCATGTTGGCCACGCCATCGACGTCCGTGTTGTCGCTGCTTTCCCGTGGCGTCTGCGTAGGTATCGGATCTCAGCTGGGTCCGTGTGCTGCGTCGTGCTGCGTGGAACGAGAGGCGGGCGGGTTCATGTCGAGTAGGAGTACGGCGTACTCGCCATCTGTCTCGGAGAATCGCTTTCACCTGATGAACGTCGTAACACCGTCCGTGGTGGGAAGACTGAGGCCAACCACGCGGCGAGGGGGGCATGTTGAGGAGATTTGCGGTCGTGCTCGTGGCGGTGCTTCTGGGGGTTTTCGCCGTGCCCGAGCAGGCACACGCCATGGACGACGTCTGTAGTAGCGCCGGCCTGGCCGGTGGTTGGGCGAGTGCTTCCGTGCGGCTGGACGATCACAACCGTACGCAGACAAAGATCGTCAGTCGTCAGGTCGTTCACGTGCCAGCGAAGTGGAAGTACGCCACGGGGTTGTTGCTGGGGGAGGACTCGAAGGGGTACCGGCGCGCCATGCGCTGCCTCATGAGGGGGTCGGCGTATTCGCAGTTCCAGTGGTGGGACGAGTGGCGCCCGCGCAGTCCGGAGATCACGACGGAGAAGAGCGGCGTCAAGGTGCAGGTCGACACCTATGCCTGGGCCGACAATGAGGGAATGACCTACGTAGGTCCATGGGACGTCGTCGTCGGACATGACTACTGGCGCATTCGCCTGCATCCCGCCGAGGCGCTGGCGAAGGTGACCTGGTCGTCCGTCGTCGTGGACCCGGGTTCTGCCAGTGCCGTTTCCGCCGAGCCCCGGCCGACGTCGGGAAAGGGCGATGCCGGCCTGGTGTGGCAACGCAAGTCCGGTCGGACCGTACCGGTGGTTGACGTGCGGCTGGATCCCGGCTGGCAGCGTTCGTGGGGAGCCCAGGCCGACCGGCTGCGCTTCCTCGTCCCCAGTTCGGTCGGCTGGGCACTTTGGGGCTGGTCCATAGGCGCCGCACTGATCTACTCGGCCTACAGGGCCAGGCGGACCGGACCCCTGTCCCCGGCCCAGGAAGAGACGATCACCATGGCCGGACAGTGGGGCTGGATCACCCTGCTGATTTCACTGGTTCTCGCCGGTCACAACGCGTTCTACGCGGCCATGGGACGGTACTTTCCCGCGGATGACTGGGGCAATCGGGAGGCACACCACGGTCTCGTCGGCAGCATCGCCCTGGGCTTGGTCCTGCTCGCCTTCGGATTTCCGAGGCGGTGGACGATCTGGTGTGCGGCGGCCGTCCTCGCTCTGCCCGGCTTGGCGGTGGCCTACGCTCCCGAGAGATGGGGACTGTCTGCGCAGACCTTCTTCGACGAATACTCCCCGGACAAGGCGGTCCTGGCGCTGTTCACCGCCGCAGGCTGTGCCTTCGCCCTCCTCCTCATGGGTTCGGTGGCGAGCGGGTGGCGGCTGGCGCGTTCCGCCGGGGTGATCCGTCCCCGCCGGGCTGCGACGCCCGGAGGGCCGCTCGAACCGCGCGAACTTCGCCTGCGTCACACGGGCCCGGCGGTCGTTCTCGCCGTCATCGCGATCGGGCTGTGCCTGGCGAACACGCGGGAGCGGGACTGGCAGCGCGCCTCCTGGCTGAGTGCGCGCGAAGAAGGTCAGTACGGAACCGACCATCTTCAAGCGCTGCGTGACGAACTCACCTGGTTCTCGGTCAACAGCGTCGACTGGTGGGCGGTCAATCACTGGCTGCTCGCCGGGCTGGCGATCCTTGCCGTCCTGCGGGCCAGTGCCTCAGGATCGGCGTCTCCCGCGGGGAGTCCCGGACCTGGCGACGAGCGCTGGATGCTCGTGTTCTTCCCGGTCATGGTCGGAATGGGGCTCGGGTGGTTCGTCGGCAACGGCGTCCTGAGCTGGCTCTGGTTCTTCGTCAACCTCGCCGCCTTGGGGCTCGTCCTCCGATTCGGCCGGGGACGGTCCGTATTGGACAAGCACCTCCAGAAGCAGGGTGCCCCGCTGGCCGAGGCGATCGGCCCGGCGCAACGGCACGAACTACTCGACCGGGCGCGCAGGTACCGGGAGATCCACGCGAAGCTCCGCCGTCTCGACCAGGGGCAGGCAGACGACGAGGCGCTCAATCGGCGGGCTTACGAGCGGGAACTGCGCCGCCTGCACAACTGGCGGGACCCGTCCTCCGGAACCCCCGACAAACTGCCTGTGGACGTATCGGTCGTCGACGCGGCCTTGGCTCTCGGGCCCTACGACACGTGGTGGGGCAACGGTGGGCGTGCCGCCCGGCTCGGCGCTCTCATTGGAATACCCGCCACCGTGCTGATGGTCTGGGCCGAGCAGCTGAGGGGGGATTCGCTGACGTCGACCCTCTACTACGGCTTCGGGATGCCGAACGTTCCGCTCGACGTCCTCTACTGGGAAGTGACATGGGCGGGGGCCGCGTTCCTGCTCGGTGCACTCTGGCGTCGGCTCCCGGGGCGTCGCGGGCCGGTGCGGAGCCTCAGCGTCGCGGCCGCGTTCGCCCTGCCCATAGGGATCGACTCCGTCGGTAACTGGTTCACCGGCGAGGCCCAGACGAACCTCGCCCTGTACGCCGCGGCGATGCTGCTGGTGCTGACACTGACCGGCATCGCTATCGACCTGGATACATTCCGCGGCGAGCGCCGCTACTGGCAGAGCCGCCTTGGGCTGCTGCTGTCCGTGTACCAGATGCGCTACTTCTCCCTGCAGATGGCCTACTTGCTGGCCCAGCTTGTCGCCGTCTTCACCCTCTGGCAGTTCTTCACAGATGCGGGCGGCCCGCCAGAACCGGGAGCCGGCGGGGAGACCGGCACTACCGGTTCGTAGAAGATGAGGTGCCCCGATCTCGCCGTCCAGCCACTCCCTCGTCATCCGGACCGAAACCGATTTCCAGGTCCGCCTTCGCCGCCATGGCTCGCAGTGACTTCGAGGCCATCACCACCCGTGGCGAACAGTTCATGCGCACCGTCCTGCCGATGTACCTGCACCCCGCCCACCCTGAATCTCACGGCACTTGCGCTCAGGTACGCGCTTCAGCAGCCAGGGAACCGGGGGAGCCGGGCGCCCAGCCGTGTTGTCCGCGCTCTGTGAGGGGGGGAGCGGGCCAACTGTTCCTACAGCAGGGGCCAGTTACGACACCTACGGCACCACGACCCATACAGCTGAGGAGCTTGCTGGGCTGCTTGCCCCGCTCCTCACCCTGACCTTCGCCCAGCACGAGGCGACGAAGGCCGCGCACGTCGCGGGCCGGGCCTCCCGCCCGGCGTATCGGGCGCATCGGGCTCAGCGCGTGCACGACGGGGCACCGGGCGCTGGCTTCTCCGCCTGCTTCCGCGAGGCCGGGGGCGGTGTCGCGGACGTCGGGACCACGCCTTCGGTCTTCTCTGTGCCGCCTCAGGATGCGACATAGGTGAATCCACTACACTTGTGACAGGGGGAACTCTTCCGAGCCGCTCGAAGAAAAGGAGACAGGTGTGACGTCAAGGCTGCAGCACCAGGTGTTCGTGACGGCCCAGATCCCTCAGTCCGGGCGGGGGCCGCTGCCGGACGGCAGCACCCGGATGTGGTCGCCGATCACCTCGACACTGATCACGGGTGAGCGCGACGCGGTTCTGGTCGACCCGCCGATGACCACAAACCAGGCCGACGAGGTCGGCGACCGGATCGCGGCCACCGGCCGGACGCTGCGCGCGATCTACATCACGCACGGTCACGGCGATCACTGGTTCGGTGCGATCCCCCTCCTCGAACGCTTCCCGGACGCGGTCGTCCACGCGACAGCGGGAACCAGGCGTGTCATGGCTGCGCACAACGAGCCCGGGTTCCGCGCCGAGTTCTGGGACCGGATCTTTCCCGGGCAGATCCCGACCGGGCACCTCGATGTGCAGCTCGTGGAAGGCGGCGAGGGGTTCGAGCTCGAAGGCACCGCTTTGATTCCCGTCGAGGTCGGGCACACCGATACCGACGAGACGACGATGCTGCACGTGCCGGATGTCGGCCTGCTCGTCGCCGGGGACGCGGTGTACAACGGCGTTCACCTGTATCTGACGGAATCCGGCGGCGTCGCCGGCATCGACCAGTGGCTGGCGGCGCTCGATGTCGCCGATGAGCTCGCTCCCGTCACGGTCGTCGCAGGCCACAAGGACCCGGACGCGGCGGATCTGCCGTCCCACATCGGCGAGACCCGGCAGTACCTCACCGATGCGCGAGAGCTCCTCGAACGGAGCAAGGACGCCCAGGGGTTCTACGACGACATGCTCGCTCTCCACCCCGGCCGGATCAATCCCGGAGCCCTGTGGGGCGCTGCGATCACGCTCTTCCCGGAGGGCTGAGGCTTCCGGCCACGCAAGGGGTGGCCCCTGGGCCGCCCCTTGGGGGGCCGCGGGCACCGTCTCGCGCCGGGTGTTGCCGAGCCAGGCGCCGGGCTCCCCGGGCCCCCGTGCGGCTGGCCGCCGTCGCGCC
>NZ_JBHWCC010000084.1:0-28969 GCF_042735715.1 Streptomyces sp. NPDC059582 | reverse complement strand
GGACCGCGTACAGCGGTCCGGGCCCGGCGTCTGCGCGCAGTCCTGTGACGGGGACCATTTCGCCTTTCGCGGCAGTTGCCTAGGCTGTCAGGTCACGAGCGGGGCAACGCGGCTCCGCGAAACAGCTCGCAGGACCACAGCAGACGGACACTGGCGAGCACGTTCCCAGGGACCGACCGCCGTGCCCCACGACCTGACACCTGTCATAGCCGCCTCGACCCGCTGGCTCCTGGCCGCCTACCCTTCGCCCGCGGGCGCGTTCAGCCGGGCCTCGGCCGAGGCCCAGGCCCGCCAGGCCGCTACCCTCGCCGCCGTCTTGCGCTATCCCACCAGCGTCGACGTGGAACTGCTTCACCTGCTCGCACCGAGCGGGTCCCAGAGGCTGGACTGGCTCACCGGATGCGACCCGCGCCCGTCGGACGCGGCCTGGCGGACCTGGGTCGACGAAACCGTCGTCAGCTGGGCAGCCTGCTTCCTGGCCGACCCCGTTCTGGCCACCCGCGCCCACAGCGCCGCCCTCGCGACGGAGCACCAGACTGATGCCGGCACCCCGCAGCGGCTGACCGACCCCAGCGCCCTGGACACCGAAGCCGCCCCCCTGCTCCGCCACCCGGACCTGCTGCAAGACGTCGCTGACCTGCACCGACCTCAGCTCATGGAACTGCTGAGCATCGACGGCGCCGGACTGCCGTGACGGGCCCGCAATACGAGTCACCGCGACCGTCACGCTCTCACCGGCATCGAGGGTGGCGAGGGTTGTGGGAGTCACCACCAATCCGACGATCTTCGTCTCCGCACTGTCCCAGGGAGACCGCTACACCGAACAGCTGGCCCGTCCAGGGGGCGAGCGGGTGAGTGTCGAAGACACAGTTTCTCCATCACCGCCGACGACGTGCGGGAGGGCTGCCGGGTGTTGCACCCAGTTCACCAGCGAAGTGCCGGCGTTGACGGGCGAGTCTCGAGCGAGGTCGGCCCCCCGGCCGGCCCGTGATGCCGACGCCCACCGTCATCCAGGCGGTCAGGCTGTGGGAGACGGCTGCTGAGCCGGATCCTTCCGTCAAGATTCCCGCCCTCCGTCAGGGCCTGGCCGCGATCACCGCCGCCGTAGCCCGGGGGATCAGTGTCAACATCACACTGATCTTCTCCCTGGACCGCTACCGCGCCGTGATAAAAGCCCACCAGAGCCGGCTATGGATTCCGCCACGGGCCGCCGTCGTCTGATCGTGAGGTCCAGGTCTTCTCCTGCCCCACGGCCACAGGAAATTCTCCGGCAAATCCGCCGTCCTCATCTTCCGCCGGTGCCGGGCCGCGACTCACGTCACGCTCTTCCCCATCGCGCCAAGCCCCGCAGCACAGCGCTGCGTCCCCGGTCGGGCACGACCCAAAGGGCCTGGCCACGGACACCCCAGCGTTCCAGCAGGGCGTTGGCAGCCAAGAAGCCACTCGTTGCGGCGCGTTCCATCAGCGCCACCGGCAGCGCCGTGCGGACCAGGTCGCCGGCCACCACCAGGCCCGGGTCGGAGGTGCGGACGGACGGACGGTCGGTGTAGCCGCCGACGGGAAAGAGCGGACAGTCGGCTCGCCACTCGTGCCGTTCGTCGACGATGGTCGCCGCGCTCGTCTCCGGATAGACGGCGTGCAGGTGCGCGACCAGGCGCTTCTGCTCCGCATCTCGGGCCGCGCCCTCCGGCCGGGCGTAGGCGTGAAGCTCCACCACTGATCCGCCGGTGCGAGCAGCCCAGCAGGACGCCTCGTCCTCCCATCGTTCGAGGACGCTGACGTTGTCCAGGGTCCCGTAGCCACTGGTGCCCAGGAAGCCTGGCCGGTCATGGGCCACTGGTCGGTCGAGCCAGAGACGCGAGACGAGGAACGGCGGCGCATTGCGCAACCGTGCCACGCGGTCTCGCCACGGGGCGTCGGCCAGGTCCGGGGAGCGGCTGACGACGGACTGCAGGCCGGCTGTGTCCAGGGCCAGTACGACCGTGTCGTGCTGCTGCTCCTCGTCCCCAGCGACGACGACGAAGCCACCGTCGGCCGTGGGCGCGACGGTCTCGACCGATGTGGAGACGCGGACGTCGACGTCGTGGCCCCGCAGATACGCGGCGAGGGGTTCCCAGAGGGCCTTGGGGAAGGGCGCGTCGGGCACGTCGAAGAGCAGTCCCTCGGCGGAGCCGAGGAAGTAGATGTGGAACATCAGCACCATCTCTGCTGCGGACAGCTCTCGGGGGTCCGCGAAGAAGCTGCGGGAGAAGACCTCGAACGCGAGATGGTGCGCGGCCTCGGGGAAACGGACCGACTCCAGGAAGTCGTACGCGCTGACGGCGTCAAGGCGCTCGTACACCTCGGGGACGCGGACGTCGAGAAGAGGCAGGGCGGCGACCGGGTTCATGCGGACCAGGTCGCGGAGGGCGAACGTCGGGCTCAGAGCGACGAATCCGAGCGCGCTCCAGGGCGGGGTGCGCGGGACCAGGCGGAAGCTGTCCTGCAGTCCCCCGCTGTGGCGCAGCGGATAGTCGGCGAGAGCCGCCATCCGGTGCAGCCCCGGGTCGGTCCGCCGCAGCAGTCCGCGAAGGTTGTAGTACTGGCGGAAGAAGGCGTGGAAGCCCCGGCTCATGGTCACCGTGGTGCCGTCACTGAGGTTCACCGGCCAGCCGGCCAGCCGCCCGCCGAGACACGGTTCGCGCTCGTAGAGCGTGACGCGCACCCCTCGTTCGGCCAGGGCGGTCGCGGCCGCGAGCCCGGCGATGCCGCCGCCGACGACAGCAGTCGTCGGCGGGCGTTCACCGGCGACCCGCGGGGTTCCGGGCCGGGGAGCCAGCATCATGGCTCGCCGGTCCCGCCCGCGGCGGGCTACGTTTTGGCGCTGATGCGCCCTCATCGGGCAGTGACCGCGTCGCCGGCCGCGCGCCTGGCGACGACGGTATGTGTGATGCCGGTTTGCCATCCCGGCAGGGGCAGTACTCGTACGCGGTCGAACCCTGCCGACCGGACGCGGCCGGCGAACTCGTCCGCGGTGTCGAACTCGACGACGGTGCGCCACAGATGGCGGTAGAGCGCACCGTCTCCAAGGGCGGTGGCAACGGGGAGCACGATGCCGCCGCACACTGCCGTCCACACCGCGCGGTGGATGACCCGGCCGCTCAGGGTGTATTCGTGCACCGCCAGCCGCCCGTGCGGTAGCAGCAGTTCCTTCACGGTCGCGAGCACCCCGTCGGGGTCGGCCGCGTTGCGGAACAGGTAGGCGGCGAACACCGCGTCGAACGCTTCCCCTACGCCCGCCGGGGTCAGACGCTCCACCGGGGAGTGCAGGAAGGTGACGTTGTCCGGCCAGGGCTTCGCGGTCGCCTGCTCCAGCATGCCGGAGGAAGCGTCCACAGCCGTGATCTCCGCACCGGGAAGCACCGCGGCAAGTGCGGCGGTCGAGGCACCGGTACCGCAGCCGAGGTCAAGCACTCGCCTGCCGCGCCCTTCGTCCGGCAGGCCGAGGCGGCGCGCGGAACGGCGCAGATGGGCGTGGTAGCCCGGGTTGGCAGCCACGAGCCTGTCATAGCTGCGAGAGGCGTGGTCGAAGGCGGCGGCCAGGCTTTCGTCGCGCAGCAGGGTCATGCGGTCTCCGTAAGTCGTCGGGCGGTCCGCGGGGGCCGGGCGAGGAGGACGCGAACGTCTGCGCCCGCGTTCCAGGTCGAGGCGAACGCCGCACGCAAGCAGTAGGCACCTCCTGCACCATGACCGAGGACGTGCTGGTGATTCCTCACCTGCAGCCCGCTCGACCGCGTCGACGCCGTCACCACGTCCGAGCTTCGCCCGAGTGAAGAGATCACCCGCGGCTCTCGCCCCTTTCGTCTGCAGGCCGAGCTCGTGAGCGGAATCCCCGGAGTGAGTACCGATTCCACCGAAGGGATCGTCGCCGAGACGGGCGTCGCTCCAGCACACCTGCCGTACCCGGCAGACATGCCGGCTGGTCGGCCGGCGCACCATTCTCGGCTGCCAAGGCGCCCTCCGATCACAGGCAGTCAGGCTCCTTGAACGGGGTCCACGGGGCCGCGCCCGCAGGGCGGTCACTGTTCGGGAAAGGGTCGGCGGGGCAGGTAGGCGAGCTCCGCGGCGGAACGAAGTATCGGCAACACGGGGGTGTGGACACCAACGGAGAGGTCTTCGTGGAGGCGGGTACGACCGTCGAGGAAGCGCAGCAGGCGCTCCATCGGCACCTGCGTGAAGAGGCGCGCGAAGAAGGCGGCGCCGTCCACCCGGCCGCTGTCCAGGGCACGCAGCATCACGGCATCCATGGCGCGGGAGCGCGCGGAATGCGCGGGCGGCGGCAGCGGGTGCCGCCCTGACAGCAGGGCGCCGGCGACGGCCTGGGCCTGACGCTGCAAGCCGGCGAAGGTGTAGCCCGTCGACGGCCGGGTCGCTCCTCCGGCGGCGCCGATGCGGAAGATCGACGGCGCGGTCTGCCGGGCGAACGGAGCGTCAGTCATGGGGATGACCCCCGTCTCGGTCGAGATGACCTCAAGGTCACGTACGCCGAGCACGTTCTCGGTGTAGTGACGGAGCGCGGCTTCGTAGCCCTGCCGGGACAGGACCGCCGGGGAGAACTCGGTGTACTCCACGAGCGCTTGACGATCGCTGGTGGGCAGCACGTAGCCGAACGACAGGCCCCGCGATGGTTGCGGCACGCGAAAGTCCATGAGCTCGACTGTGCGGGGGTCGAAGACCGGCCGGTCGGAGCGGACGAACCAGCCGTGGAAGTGCTGCAGCAACGTCGTACGGGCGGCCGGGAGGCTGTCGAGCGGACGCGAGTCGAAGAGCCAGCGCGCGCGCACGGTCAGCGGACGTCCAGCGGCGGTTCGGGTGTGGACCTGGGCTCCGTCGGTGATGGGTTCGAGGGTTTCGACGGTAGCCTCGAGGCGCTGGACGTCTTCGCTCTGCGCGAGGTCGTGCGCGATCAGGTTCTCGAAGTCGTTCGAGCGGATCATCTTGTACCGCAGCGGCCAGATATCGTCCTCGATAACCCGGCAGTCCGGGGTGCGTACCCGCAGGTGTTTCCAGACCGCGGTCACGGCCGCGTCATATCGTCCGCCGCCGCTCTCCCAGAAGCACCACGTACGGCGGGGCGGACGCAAGGGTCCCGGCGGGGCGTTCACCAGAAGCACCGACAGTCGGCGTCTCCCGGGCGCGCGGTGCGACAGGAGGTGGGCCAGGGACAGTCCTGCGGCTCCCGCTCCCACGATCGCGACGTCCGCCTCGAGCACGAGCGTTCCCTCCTGGTTTGCGTTGTCGGAAGTATTCCCGCTCGTGCGTCTTCCCGGTCGCAGGCCACGCTGAGCAGTCGGCCGCGCGGCGACTTCGGTGCCGTCGTCCGACACAGCCACCGCAAAAGCGCGGCCTCGGTGAACTCTTATCGATTCCGCATCGGGTCGACCGCCGTGTCGTAGGACTCGTCCCTCCGCGGACAGCGGAGTAATTCGGTGCGGACCGTGACGTTGTTCGCGATTGCGGCAGGGGCCGGCCGGGCAGCTTCGGGACCTGTTTCTGCCTCAAATGGTCGTAGGACGCCAGGTTGAATACGCGGCGATGGGGGAGGGGCGCACGGGGCCGACGAGCATGAGCCACCGGCCCGCAGATTTCTTCTCGGTCGTTCGACGGGCTCTCTCACCATGCGCAGCAGAGTTGATGCGACGAATTGCACCAACTCGTTTCGTGTGCGAAATCGTCTGTCAGGTGTGTGAAGCCGGATTTCGCGGAACAGCTCTACCGCCCTGCGGGCGTCCCCCCGTCAGGAAATGGGCCGCTCCAGTTTCCACCGAATGGCGCAGCCGAATCTGCCGTCGGCGCGGAAAGCGTATCGACAAGGCCAGCTCCGATCACGACGAGAGGAATCGGATGCCACCCAGCAAGGCGAAGGACGGCAGTGCGACCGGAGCGTCGCCCGGCCCGAACCGAGCGTCCCGGCATTCCCTCCTGCCCGCGGCGGATCAGCACCTCGCCGATGCCGCTCGACACGTCAGTCGGCGCCCCGAAGGCGACAAGCCCGGTCCTTCACGCGTTGACGCGCACGACCTCCACGCCATCGACGCCGACGTGCCGGCGGCTGTGGGAAGGTTCCTCGATCGCATCCTGGCCGAGCGCACCGCGCAGGCCGCAGCCCTCGACCCCGTGTTCGCTCACGACCTTGCCGAGCGCGTCGCGCGCTTCACTCTGGACGGCGGCAAGCGCACTCGGGCCCAGTTCCTCTGGTGGGCCTCGCGAGCCTGCGGCGGCGAAGCCCGCGTCGCGGAGGCCGCTCTGCGTGTCGGCGTCGCCCTCGAACTGATCCAGACCTGCGCACTTGTACACGACGATGTGATGGACGGCTCCCGGCTGCGTCGCGGGCGGCTCGCCCTGCACGCGGATGTCGAAGCGCAGTACGGCGAAAACGCCCCGCCTCGGCAGGGTAGGCGCTTTGGCGAGGCGACGGCGATTCTCGCCGGGGACCTGGCGCTGGCGTGGGCGGACGACGTGCTCGCCGACACCGGGTTCGCCGCGGACACCGGGTGTCGGGTGCGCGGCCTGTGGAGTGCCATGCGCACGGAGATGGTGGCCGGGCAGTACCTGGACATCCAGGGCCAGACCACCTCGTCACGTTCCCTGGCCCGTGCGATTCGCGCCGCATGTCTCAAGAGCGCTCTGTACTCCGTCGAGCGGCCACTGGCTCTCGGCGCCGCCCTCGCCGGCGCCGACGCCGCGACGACCGCGGCCCTGTGCTCGGCGGGCCGCTGCGTCGGCATCGCTTTTCAGCTCCGCGACGACCTGCGCGACATCTTCGGCAGTACGCGCCCGACCGGCAAGCCCTCGGGTGGCGACATCCGCTCAGGCAAACCCACCTACCTGATCGCTGTGGCCTGGGCCCGGGCCACAGCGACCGACGACCACCACGCCCTCTCGATCTTGGACGGCTCACTTGGCTGTGCCGACCTCTCCGAGGACGGGCTCGCCGCGGTACGGAACGTCCTTGTCACCACCGGCGCACAGGAGGCGGTCGAGGCCAGGATCGACCGGTTGGTCGCGCGGGGCATGCGGCATCTGGACACCGCGGAGCTCGAGCCCGACGGCCGCCGGCGCCTGCGTGAACTGCTGTACTCCGCCGCCGGGCCACCTCCGGCCCGGCGGCGGTCCTTCGGCTCACCCGGCACCGCGGACGTCATGCCCGTGCCGCTGCGGTCCACCGCCGGTGCCGAGGGGGTTTCCCGATGACCAGGACGATCCTCGGGCGCACGGACCACGTCGTGGTCATCGGCGCCGGGCTCTCCGGGCTCTCAGCCGCGCTGCACCTGCTCGGCGCCGGCCGTCGGGTCACCATTGTCGAGCGTGACCCGCTGCCCGGCGGCCGAGCCGGACGCCTGGTGCACGGCGGCTACCACTTCGACACCGGGCCCACCGTGCTGACCATGCCCGACCTCGCTGACGAGGCCTTCGCCGCGGTCGGCGACAGCCTGCGCGAGCGCGTCGACCTCATTCCCCTCCACCCGGCCTACCGGGCGAGATTCGCCGATGGCAGCAGCATTGACGTACACACCGACGCCGAAGCCATGGAGGCGGAGGTCGAGCGCTTCGCCGGCGCCGGCGAGGCAGCGGGCTACCGGCGGCTTCGCGACTGGCTCCATCGGCTGTACCGGGCCCAGATGCGCCACTTCATCGACGCCAACTTCGACTCTCCTTTCGATCTGCTGACCCCTGACCTGGGCCGGCTCGTGGCACTCGGGGGCTTCGGCAGGCTGGACGCGCGTATCGGGCGCTACCTGCGGGACGAGCGTCTGCGTCGCGTCTTCTCCTTCCAGGCCCTGTATGCGGGCGTCCCGCCGGCGCGTGCGCTGGCCGCCTACGCCGTCATCGCCTACATGGACACGATCGCCGGCGTGTACTTCCCCCGCGGCGGCATGCACGCCGTGCCGCAAGCCATGGCGGACGCCGCTGCCGAGGCGGGTGCAGACCTGCGTTTCGGACAGGAAGTCACCCGCCTCGAACGCTTCGGCGACCGCGTCACCGCCGTCGTGACAACGCAGGACCGCATCGCGTGCGACGCAGTCGTCCTCACCCCGGACCTGCCCGTCGCCTACCGACTCCTCGGTCGCGTGCCCCGCCGGACCGTGCGGATCAGGAACTCGCCGTCGGCCGTCGTCCTGCACGCGGGCACCGACAGGACGTGGCCCGGGCTCGCCCACCACACGCTGTCGTTCGGCGCCGCCTGGAACCGCACCTTCGACGAACTGACCCGCACTGGCGAACTGATGAGCGACCCTTCCCTGCTCATCACTCGCCCGACGGCCACCGACCCGAGCCTCGCCCCGCCAGGCCACCACCTGCACTACATCCTCGCGCCCTGCCCGAACACGGACATCGGACCGGACGCCGCCGAATGGGGCGACCTGGCGCCACGCTACCGCGACAGCATTCTCGGAGAGCTCGAGCAGCGTGGCCTCGACGGCATCAGTTCCAGCATCAAGGAGCAGCGCCTCGTCACGCCGGCCGACTGGCAGGCTCAGGGACACGCGGTCGGCACACCCTTCTCGGCGGCCCACACCTTCGCGCAGACAGGCCCGTTCCGCCCGCGCAACCTCGTCCGAGGAACCGAGAACGCCGTGCTCGCCGGATGCGGCACCACGCCAGGCGTGGGCGTGCCGACCGTACTGCTGTCCGGCAAACTCGCTGCGGCGCGGATCACCGGTCGCACGGCCCGCACGCCCCGCCCTACGCGCAGGGCGCAGGCCGCATCGGAAGGGGCACCATCATGACCGACCGCGAACTCGACGCCGCGGGCATCACCGAACCGGCGCTACGCGGCGCCTACACGCGCTGTCGGCAGCTCAACGCCCGTTACGGCAAAACCTACTTCCTCGCCACCCGACTGCTGCCGATCGAACGCCGACCAGCTGTCCACGCGCTCTACGGCTTCGCCCGCTGGGCCGACGACATTGTCGACTCCACGGACGCCACCGTCACGGTCGAGAAGCGCTCCGCGGCTCTCGCCCGCCTCCAGACGCGCCTGGAGCAGGGACTTCGGGACGCGGACAGCACCGAACCCGTGGTTCTGGCGCTCGCCGACACGGCCCGGCGTCACGGCATCGACCACCAACACTTCACCGACTTCATGGCATCCATGCGCAGCGACCTCCACGTCACCGACTACGCGACCTACGAGGACCTGCGGAAGTACATGCACGGCTCCGCCGCGGTCATCGGACTGCAGATGCTGCCGGTCCTCGGCACGACGGTCCCGCGTGAGGAGGCGGCGCCGCACGCGGCCGCCCTCGGCGTCGCGTTCCAGCTGACCAATTTCCTACGAGACGTCGGCGAGGACCTGGACCGCGGCCGCATCTACCTCCCCGCCGACTTGTTGCGGGCGCACGGCGTGGACCGGGACCTGCTGTATTGGAGCAGAAGCACCGGCCACCGCGACCGGCGCATCACCGAGGCGCTGAAAGCGGCCGAGCGCCTCACTCGCGGTGTCTACCTAGAGGCGGCGCCGGGACTCGCGATGCTCGACCGGGTGTGCCGCCCGTGCATCAGGACGGCCTTCGTGTTGTACGGAGGAATCCTGGATGCCATCGCCGCTGACGGGTACGCGGTGGTGCATCGGCGTGCCGTGGTACCTCGTCGGCGCCGCGCCGCGGTTGCCTTGGACGGCCTGGTGCGCACGGTGGCGACCCGCGTGGAACTGCGTGTCGGCCCCCGGCGGGCCGTACACCCGGACTCGACGCGGTTTCGAAGCGGCACCTCCCGGCTCTCGTCCGCGCAGGACCATGAGGAGGTCGCGTGACTTCCCGCCGCCCCGCCCCACGCGCACGCTTCCCGTTGTCGCTGCGCCGGCATCCGGTGCCCTGGGAGCGCCAGCGTTCGACCTGGCGCGAGGCCAGACCCGCCGTGATCGCGGAGGCATTGAAGCGGGCACATGCCCGTCCTTCCGGCAACTGGTACGTCATCGGCGCCACGCGTGGCGTCCCCCGCGACCAGCCCCTCGCACGGACTGTCGCCGGACAGGAGGTCGTCGTGTGGCGCGACGCCGTGGGCCGGCTCGTTGCTGGACCCGGGGTGTGCCCGCACCTCGGTGCGCCGCTGCGGGACAGCCCCGTGCGCTGTGGCACGCTCGTGTGCCACTGGCACGGCCTCGCCCTGACGGGCAAGCCGTTCGCGGGCTGGGACCCGCTGCCCGTGCACGACGACGGGTTGCTGACATGGGTGAGGCTTGACAGCGCGGGCGGCGAGCCGCCGCTGGTCGCACCGGTTGTCCCCGTCAGACCCGCGCTGCCGGGCGGGGTGCCGGCCGTCTACGCGGGCGTCGGGACCTGCGAACCGGAGGACATCGTCGCCAATCGGCTGGATCCGTGGCACGGCGCCTGGCTGCACCCGTACTCCTTCGTCGATCTCACCGTCGTTGACACACCTGAGCTCGGACAGAGGAACGGGGAGGCCGAGGACGGCTTCGCCGTCGACGTCTCCTTCAAACTGGCCGGGCGGCTGGTTGTGCCGGTGCGGGCCATCTTTACCGCTCCCGAGCCGCGTACGGTCGTCATGCGCATCGTGGAAGGCGAGGGGCAGGGATCCGTTGTCGAGACGCATGCCACCCCGCTCGGTCTCGATGACCGGGGCAGGCCGCGGACGGCCGTAGTGGAGGCGGTGGTAGCTGCCTCCGACCGTCGAGGGTTCGCCGTGGCGCGCGCGCTGGCCCCGTTTCTGCGGCCGCTCATGCGGGCCGTAGCCGGACGACTGTGGCGCGACGACCTTGCGTACGCCGAGCGGCGCTGGCAGCTGCGCTCCACCGGCCGCTTCCCTGGCTGAAGCGGCGAGCAGAGACTGCCTGACCCGGACGCCGGACGGGTGCTGTCGGAAACGCTCCAGGCCGGAGCGGCGGTTGAGCACGGACGCGACCAGCCGCGGTGCCGGATCGCTCGTACGACTTGATCACCAGTGGGCCGCCGTATGTAGCGTGCTTGTCCTGCCACCGGCCGTACCCGTACCGATGCTGGCTCCGGCGATCCGTCCGGACATCTCGCTGGCGCGGCGTCGGCGGAACATCTGTCGGTGAGCCATGTCATGGGCGAGCAGGGCCAGCTGCCCGAAGGCGATGGCCAGGAAGGCGGCACCTGCCAGTGCGAATCAGGGACAAGCTCGGCCCTGGTGTCATCGGCCCTGCCGCCGTCCAGGCGCGCCTCGTGAACCTGCCCGCCTGCCGGGCGTCGTGAAAGGGGTGTGGCGCATGCTGCCTCAACCACCTGGAGTGATCCCCGCCTGGCCGTACGGGTTGCCGCACTGGCCGTACGTGACGGCGATCGACGCCGTTCTGACCGCCCGGGGCATCCCACCGGGCATCGTGCGGGCCGACCGCACGGGGCGCGACCAGGGCGAGCGGACGTACATCGTCCTGGCGTGGGATGTCAGCCGCACCGCCGGAGCCGGCGGTGTACGCCTGCACTGGGGTGAGGAGACCGGCTGGGCTGCTGCTCTGACGGGCAGCTCCCGCTCCTGGCCCGATTCGCCCGCTCACGCCGTTGCGCCGCATCTTCGCCACACCCGAGGATGTCGCGGAGGTGGCCGTCGGCCCGGTGCGCAACTGGCGCCGCCAGGCCGGTGAGTTCGGGAGGGAATGGGGCCGGGAGAGCGAGGTGAGCGCCGTGATCGACGCCTTTCGGCGGGGCGCTGTCGGCTGGATCCTGCGCAGCTGCCGCCGGCGGTTGCTCGTCTTGCGTAGCGCCGCGGCCCGCGGGTTGTGCGCATGCCGCCGAAGGTTGCACAGAAGGTTCCGGGTCATGTCGCCGTTCCTTGGGCTGCCGCAGCGGGGCGGTGGCGGACGGACTGTTCGGGCAGCCCCCCGGCGCGGGACCTATGAATTGCTGGCTACCGCCGAGTCCGGTCGATCAGGCGCTGGTGGGCGGACCCGCCCAGCGTTGGTTGTAGCGGCGTGCCGCCCGGTCGTCGAGTGCGCTGCCCGCCCAGCTCAGCGTTCGTACCCAGGCCCCCTGGGAGGCGTCAAGGGCGTGCCCCTGCTTCATCGGCGCCCCCTTCTCGCTCTGCTCGGGCGGCGCAGGCAGGACCCGGGCAGAGCGAGTCCGCTTGCCCGCGTCACCAGGCGGGGTGCGACGGCGTGGGCGAGTGAGCCGATGCGGGGCGCGGGGGTCATCACCAGCCGGGCGCGCCTGCATTCCACGGCGCGCAAAATCTTCTCCGCCGCGCGTTCGGCGTTCATCGGCAGCAGCGGCATTCCCGCCAGGGCCGAGAACCAGGCGGACTCCGCCTCCGGCCGGCCATCGAACTCCGCCTCCGGCCGGCCGCCGAACTCCGCCTGGAGGTGTGAGCCGGTTCGCATCAGCCCGGGATGGACCGTGGTGACGCTGACGGCACTGCCGGCGGTCTCCTCCTGGAGGCCCTCGCCGAGCGCGCGTACCGCCGCCTTGGCACAGGAGTACGGCACCAGGTGAGGTACCGTCAGCAGCCCGCCGATCGAGCCCACCAGGCCCAGACGACCGCCTGCCGGACTGCGCCGCAGGTAGGGCAGTGCTGCGAGGGCAAGGGTTTCGACCCGCGAGCAACCGCGCCCCGCGCCACCCACGCCGAGTACCCCGCTCGGGTGGCGGGACGAACTGCGGTGATGCTCCGGCGCGCCTCACGGATCGTGGTGAGCATGCGGGTCACCTGGGTGGGCACGGGCGGACGCACCGCGAAGTAGCCGGCGTGCCGTGACCCGCGGCGGCACCGGATCCGTCACGGCTGGTCGGACGGCACACGAATCACTCTTGACTGTCTTCTCGGAAAGTCCGTTATTCAGCAGCCTCTTGCCGGCGCCGGACCGTATGCCGGGGTGGGGCGGGTGAGCGCGCGTCACTTGCTGTCCGCGCTCGGCACCGCGAGGGGGTCGCGCGGGGCCTTGTCCTTCTCGGCTTCCAGCCGCTTGGCGAGCTCGGTGAGACGAGTGCGTCCCATGGCCTTGCGGACGTCGGGGAACCACTCCTTCTCCTCTTCCTCGACGTGGTGGCGGACGTTCTCCATCAGGACGCTCATCTTGGCCTTGAAGCGTTCGTCGGAAGGGGGCATGTCCTTGAGCTCGGAGAGCATCCAGACGACGGCGTGGTGCTCCTCGATGCTCTCGAGGATGTGATCGGTGGTATCGGGGGCGGCTTCGCGGGCGGCGGGATAGAAGATCTGCTCCTCGATCCACGTGTGCACGGTCAGCTCCTGGATCACTTCATCCGCGATGGTGCGCCGCTCGCTCAGGTCGTCGTCACCTGTCTTCTCGAACTGCTTGAACAGTTTCTCGACCGTCTTGTGGTCCTCGCGCAGCAGCACGATCGCGTCCATGTCCGTACCTCCGGGTGTCAGGCGGCCCCGGCAGCAGTCCAGGTACCACCATCACCATCTCCCCGTAGGCCCGTGAGCCCGCCGACCTCGTGCACGACGCCGCGACAGATCGCCCGTCCGGTCCAAGTCAAGCCTTGGCCGCGGAGCCATCGCGCTGCCCGGCCCTGACTCGCGCCGCTCGTGAGCCGGTCGCCGGCCAGGACGCCGCAGGCTTTCACGACTGCGGGGAGACGGTGCTGTGCCGCATGCCCCGCCACCGCCACCAGCTCGGTCCTGCTCATTGCACCGTCCGGTACCGCCGCTGTCCTGTACGTCGTGTAACCGGGATGGCTTCCTTCTCGTTCGCCGCTTGGCGAAGATCCAGCATGGTTGCAGCCGGGTCGTTCTAGGCTGCTGGGTTGCCCTGTGCTTGCAGTGCCGCAGAAGCGGCCGACGAGAGGCTCGGCGGCGTCTGGCCGTTGGTGGTCTGCACGAGGGCGTCGGCGCCGATGTGCAGTGTCGTGTGCTGTGCTGGGATGCCGCCCGGACCCGTCAGGACTGTGGGCAGAGGGCATGGGCATGGGCATGGGCATGGGCATGGGCACGCCTGTGATTACGTCGATCATTGCCCGGGCCTGGTGCGTACGTGTGTGGGGGCGGCTGGGATGGGGACTTGGTGAGCAGGGTCGGATTCGGCAGTCTTCTCCCGGGTGGAGCTGTGCCGGTCCAGGCTTCTCTGGTTCGGCCCGTGTGCTGGGGAAGCCGCCCCATAGGGTCAGCTATGAAAGAGCGCCTTGTTCGCAGATGCGCCGGGCGACCTCGCGGAGTTTGGTGTTGCTCTGCTGGGAGTAGCGGCGCAGCACGTCGAACGCCTGCTCTTCGCTGAGGTGGCGACTGCCCATGAGGATGCCCATGGCTTCACCGATGAGGTGGCGGGTGGCGACGGCCTGTTCCAGCTGGGCGTGGGTGCGGGCGCTGGAGAAGGCGACCGCGGCGTGGGAGGCCAGCAGCCAGCCGGCCAGCTCGCTGGCCTCGCAGAACGCGCCGGGCCTGTGGGAGTAGAGGTTCAGTGCGCCGAGGTCCTCGTCGTCGGTGAACAGCAGGAAGCCCATCATGCTGCCGACCCCGAGTCGGCGGGCCTGGGGAGCGTAGGCGGGCCAGCGCTGGTGTTCGTCGGTGAGGTCGGCGATGCGGAAGACCCGCTCACCCTGCGAGGTGCGGGCGGCATCGAAACACGGCCCTTCCCCCAGCCGCTGTTGAAGTCGATCACTGTCGATGACCAGTTGGTGGGTGGGAGCGAGGGATTCCACCTCCCGGCCGCGCAGCACGAGAATGCCGGCCGCGTCACAGCCTTCGACCAGCTCAGTGGCCGAAGCGGTGATCCGCGCGAGAGTGGCGCTCACCGAATCCTGCGCCAGCAGATCACGCGCCAGCGACGCCATCTGCTGCGCGAACTGTCCCCAGTCCACCTGTCTCTCCCTTTCGATCCTCCGGAACATTCTCATACCCCGCCTCCCGCCTTGCACGAAACCGCGCAGCAGCGCTTTGGCCCGGCGGCCCGCGGCCGGAGCGGGGCGTCGATGTGCGGCAACCGTAGGGTCTGGCACACCCGAGGTATGCGTGTGCTGCCCACGGTTGCACTCAGGGGCGGCCTGCCGTGTCGGTGTGCGTCTTGGTGACGGGGGAGGGCGATGAGGTCGCGGGTGCTGTCAGGGGTGGGCGGGTGGGGGCAGGGATGAGCGTCACGGGTTGTGGGAACCCGGCGGCGTCCTGACCATCGCACCCGACCGGGTCGCCGTCTGGCCGGCCGCGCTGCCGGTCGAGGCCCTGCACGGCATCGGCCCCCGCCAGGCGACGGTGCTGCGGGAGCACGGCATCCACGCGGTCGGCCTGTCGGTCGCTGTCCCGGCCGCGACGGCGCAGCGTCTGCTGGGCGGGAAGGCCGGCCGCCTGGCAGCCGACCGGGCCCGAGGTATCGATCCCCGGCCGGTCGTGGCACGTGCGCTGCCCGCTTCCACAAGCGTCCGCTGCACTCTCGACCAGCACACCCTGGACGGCGCCGCCGTCCGCGCCGCCCTGCTCGGCACACGGCTGCGCGGGCGCGGGCAGGCGGCCCGCGCCCTGAACCTGACCCTCACCATCGCCGGCGACACCAGCTGGGAGAAGACCCGCCGCCTGAAGGAACCGTCCGCACACGACGACGACCTTCGCACCCTCGCCTACCAGCTGATGGCCGCCGGACTGCAGCGCGGCCGCCTGACCGGCCTGGTTTTGAAGGGCGAGCACCTGGCCGACGTCGGCCACGTCGCCCAGCAGGTCAGCCTCGACGATGCCCGCGAATCACGGTGGGTCGCGGAAGCGGCCGTCGACCGCATCCGGGACAGGTTCGGCCCTGGCATCATCGGCCCCGCCGCCATCCATCGGCGCGCCTCATGATCCCGCCCGCCCGGTGGCCGTGAAAGGTGCGGCGCATGCTGCTCGAACCACCCGGATCCCTCCCGGTCTGGCCCTACGGGCTGCCGCACTGGCCGTATGGGACCGCGGTCGACGACGCCCTGACCGCCCGGGACATCCCACTCGGTACGGTCCGGGCCGACCGCACCGGACACGACCACGGCGAAACGATGTACAGCGTCCTCGCCTGGACGTCAGCCGAACCGCCGGCCCCGTAGGGGGCGGAGAGCGCGGTCACCGTGGCGACGGGCGACGGGCGACGGGCGACGGGCGACGGGCGACCGCGACAACGACGCGGCCCTGTGCTTCGGGCCGCCGTCCGGAATGCCACAGTGCGGCGATCCCGGACGGCGGCCCGCTGAAGGCCCGCACTGTCCAGTCGGCGGTATCAGTGGAGGATTCGCTCCATGATCCAGTCGACCAGCGGCTTGGTCACCTGGCTGTGCTCGGTGTTCTCGCTGTCGCACTTGAACTCGTCGAGCGCGCTCTTCTCGTCGGCCGCCTCGACCTTCTCGTAGGGGTTGACGTCCCACTTGGCCGGGTCGTAGTCCAGTGCGACCGCGCTCACGGAGGGGACGAAGCAGCTGAACTTGTACTTCTGCGGGATGTCGGCCCCCAGTGCCGCGGCGATCTTGCCGAAGGAGTCGAGGGTGCCGCCGGGTGTGCCGTCGAGGCCGGGAACGTGCGAGGTGAAGCCCCGTCGGACCTGGCCGGCGGCCCGCATCTCACCGATCGGCTTGCGCTCCCCGCCGTCGGGCTGGAAGTTCGCCTGGGCATGGACCACCAGCGGCACCTGCCGCTTGAACACTTCCCCGCCGGCCGGAAGGTCGCGGCCGATACCGTCGCCGGTGCCGTTGGCCACGCCCAGCTTGCGCGGCCGCCGCGGGAACTGGCCGAGGTCGCGCAGCTCCTGCAGGAACTGCGTGCGCAGTTCGCTGGAGGTCGTGACGGAACCTTGGTACTTGGCGTCCGGTACCCAGGCGTACAGCAGTTGCTGCGCGGCGGGGCTTCTGATCAGCTCCGCCTCCTTGACCTTGCCGGGCTGGGCCGGCAGCGACTCGAAGAAGTAGGCCATCTGCTGGAGTACCAGCGGGATCCAGGCGCCGTTGTGCGGGGAGTCCCAGGACAGGTAGGTCGCGGTCTCGTGGTCCTGCTGCTGGTTCTCCATCTCGGCCAGGGCGTAGCGGGTGATGATGCCGCCCATGCTGACCCCGCCGACGATCAGCGGCTCAGAGCCCTGCCGCTCCTGGATGACCTTCTGGAGGGCGCTGATCACCACCCCGGCGTTGGCCTGGATGTAGGTGTGGCGCTCCTCGAAGCCGACCAGGACGACGTCGATGCCCGCGGTGAGCAGCTGGTCGAGGAAGCCCACGTTGCTGCCCGGGTAGGGCGCGTTGAAGTGCGCGAACAGCCCCGGGAGGTCACTGCGGCCGTAGTTGAAGCCGTCCGCGAAGATGAACGGCCGCTCCAGCTGGTCGTGGCCGTCGGCGAGGTAGACCGCGGCCTCGCCGGAGGCCACCTCCCGCCGGTACGGCCGGGCGGACCGCAGCGGCCAGGTGTGCTTCGCCTGCCGGTCACTGTCGCGTGCCACCCCCATCGGGGTGCCGAACCAAGGGCCCTGCGGCAGGTTCTTGGCGAACTCCGCCACCTTGTCCGCCGAAGACTTCTCCTCGGCCTGCTTCCACGTCAGTTCGACGTCGATCCTGGCTTCCTGTGCCATGGGACAGCTACCGCCTCTGTGTAGGTGATGTTCACGGGCGCACTACAGCCCGTCGTGATCACGTGCGAGCGGGCGGGCAGCGCGCGGGACTGGTCGAAACGCGCGGCACGGGACGGCTCCACGTGGTGACTGAACGTAACAGTGACATTACACAACGTGTCGAAGGTGTGCACGAAAACGGGCCCCCTCGCCGCTTCGGCGGCCAGTCGGCGAGGAGCACTTCCAGCTGACCGCCTCGTCGCCCTCGTCTCGGCCGGGAAGATCGCCCCCGGCCGAGGACGCCTTCTGCTGCCAGGCACCGGGTGGTCCACCCTCCGGGCGCGCAGGCATGACGGGGGACGCCAGGCGGTGTGAGCACAGAGCACGGCGGCGTTCAGGACCATGCCGAGCGCGCCGAGCTGATCCTCCTGCCCCGGTCCGCTTCGGCACCACGAACCGCAGCCCGTCCACGGAGACCAGCAGGCCCCCGCCCCGGTGCCCGACGACCGGTACCTGCATGCGCGTCAGGTGGTGGCGCACTGTCGACAAGGACAGGCCGACCGTTGTCTAGAGTTCACGCACCAACCGTTCCTCGCCGTACGCGGCGATCCACTCGCGGTGGGCGCGCGGCAGCGCTCCCTGCCGCTCTGTGGCGGGCTGCCGGTGGTCACGTCCGCGGGAGTGGTGTATCGACGGCCACTCGGTGATCTCGTTTGAGGCCATGCGGTGAGTTCGGTGGGCAGGGCGGTGCCGTCGGCTTCTGACCCGATCGGGTGGAGGCGGGCCTTGGCGAGCAGGTCGTGCTGGGCGACGTCCAAGTGGGCTGCGGCCTTGGTGAACTTGACTTCCAGGGCGTCCAGGGTGTCCAGGACGTGCCGCATCTGGGCTTGGACGGCGTCGGTGTCGGGTTGTTCGAAGACGGCCCGCAGCAGTGTGGCGACCCAGGGCTGGGCCGACTTCGCCGCCTGGGACAGCAGGTTCCGGGCGTAATGGTGCGGCAGCGCTGCCAGGAGGCGCCGGGCAGGGCGGCGCCGATGGCGTCGACCGGGCCGGCATGTGCGTCGGAGACGACCAGCTGGACCCCTGACGGGCCGGGCCCTTGGTCCAGCGGCCGGTCGCGGAACGCGGCGACCTGCTCGTCCAGGTGCTTGGCCATAGTGCTGACCTGCGACTTCGACAGCTGGGTCCCCCGAGGGACGCGGCGAGTTCCTCGACCCGGCGCGTACTGACGCCCAGCAGGTAGGCGGTGGCGACCACCGAGATCAGGGCCTGCTCGGCCCGTCGGCGGCGCTCCAGCAGCCAGTGCGGGAAGTAGCTCCCCGACCTCAGCTTCGGGACGGCGCGTTCGACGGTGCCGGCCCTGGTGTCCCACTCGCGCGGGCGACAGCCGTTGCGGTGATCGACTCTCTCGTCGCTGACCTGGCCGTATTCGGCATTGCAGAGGACATCGGCCTCGGCGGCCATGAGGGCGTCGGCGAACGTCTTGATCATCGCGCGCAGCAGATCGGGAGTCGCGAGGCGAGGTTGTCCTCGGCGAGGGCGTGCGGGGGCAGACTGTCGGGTGCGGTCATCGTGCTGATCTCCTTCGGGCTTCGACACCTCGAAGATCAGCCGGTGGCCGTTCATCTATGCGGGCCTCATCCCGACGCCGGAGCAACCCCCGGATCAGGTCGAACCCGTACACCACCCAGAGCCGCCTTGGACGCCTCGGCGGGCATCTTCTGTTCCGGTGGCAGCGAGACGATGCCGATCGCCCCTCCGCTCGCGCTGACCATCCATCAGCCCCTCCCAGACGGCGTGCTCCTGGTTGCGCCTCAGCCGTCGCTCCAGTTCCATCCCGTGGACCGTGACCCCCGGCTCCACGGTCGCCCCGACTTCTCCACCCAGCAGTTCGCGCACATCGGCCCAGTGGCGTTGCCAGTCCGCCGGCCACAGGGGGTTCCAGTTGGATCAGGACGAGGACGTCCTGATCCTGCTGCGCGGCGAAGAAGCGTCCGACAAACCTGCCGCGCAGGAGAGGAGAGTCCGTCCTAATCGTGGGCAGGCGCCGTATGGGGCCTACCGCCATTCTCACGATTGCCTTCCATGGGCAGTGTTCTTGCTTCGGCGGCACGGCACAGGCCCGACTCATTCACGTCAGGTCAACCCGCGCCGAAAGGACCAATGTGAACTATGACTGTGCCGTCTGCCTGAAGCCGTTGTCCGCCGACGCCTCTGGAACGATCACCGTCGTAGGGGTGACCCAAGACAGCTCCGACAACTGGGTCTGGGGCCCCTACCCCGTGCACGACTCCCCCTGCCGCAACCGGCTCGCGCATCCCACCGCACAGCAGCTGGTCGACGCGCCCGGCCATGCACGCACCAGCACCCGTCGTGACCCCAGTGACCCCGGCACCACAGCACTGCTGGAGCACTGGCGCGAACTGCAGACAGCGCGGACCCTCGGCCGCATCCAGATCTGGTACTGGTCCGACCGCCTTTCCGGCCCGGAAGAGCCCAGGGCGCAAACGCCCTGGCCCGACGTGGACGCCGTGGCCCGCCTCGCCCCAGGCGAGCTCACCTGCCTGGGCACTCGCTCATGCAGCCGCGAGGCACGGGCCGGCTACGACATCGCGGTTCACAACGCGGCCAGGAAGCTGCGCGTGGTGATGTTCGCTCCTGACCTCACGCCGCGAAACCCCGTGCCTGGGCTGACCGTGTACCGCGAGGCGAACCTCACCCTCGCACGCATCAAGGAACGGCTTCGAGACGAGCTCGACCACGGCACCCCCGCGCAGCTGGTCGTCGTGGACCGCCTACAGCTGCTGGCCCTCCAGGACGGGGACAGCGCCCGGATCCGGCTCCCCGAGCAGGTCGACGAAGCGGTCAGAGAGCTGAAGCTGCTCGCCAAGACAGAACCACTGGGCACGCCCGCCGTCTTGCTCATGGCCCGCCTCGAGCGCCCGCGCCGCGACGGCCATCCGTTGCACCTGGATGACCTGGGTGGCGCTGCCGAGCTGGAGTACGCAGACACTCTCGCGCTCCTTGACCGCACCCAACAGCACGAAGTCGACGTGCTCATTGCCAAGGACCGGCACGGGCCCGCACCGCGTCACCTCACTGTGCAGTGGTGACCCGGCCTCACCGTGAGAGGCGTCCAGCGGCCGCAGTGCGGACACCGACGGTTTTGCTACCCCACCCGCGGCTCGCCACTTCGGCTCCCGCGGCGCGTATCCGGGTCCGGTGGTGGCTCACGGTCGAGGGGGACAGCCCGGCCACTGCCCCCGGGGATGGTCTGCAGGTTCTCGTCGGTCTTCAGAACCCAGATGAGATGTGCGAAACGCTCAGCTCCTCCCCACCCGCTCAGGGCGGCTCGTCTCCACGTAGCCGTTCCTGTTCCAGTAGTTCGTCGAGGTCGGTCAGACGGTCGAGCCCTCGTACGGCCTGCGACATCCGCGGGTTGTGTTCGAGCTGGGAGCGGTGGCGATGCAGAAATGCCCAGTATCCGGCTGTGTACGGGCAGGCGTTCTCGCCCGCCCGCACCGTCGGTCGGTACGCGCAGGGGCCGCAGTAGTCGCTCATCCGGTTCACGTACGCGCCGCCCGAGGTATATGGCTTGGTCGTCATCCGTCCGCCGTCGGCGTACTGGGACATGCCGACGACGTTCGGCAGCATCACCCAGTCGTAGCCGTCGACGAAGCAGCGGTGGAACCAGTCGGTCACCGCCGCCGGGTCCCATCCACGCTGTAGCGCGTGGCTGCCCAGTAGCATCAGCCGCGGGATGTGGTGGGTCCAACCGCTGTCCCGCACCTGCGCGAGGACGGTGGACAGGCAGCGTGCGGTGACCGCTTCGGCGTCGAGCTCCAGGAACCAGTCGGGCAGCGGGGCGTGGTGGCGCAGGGCATTGCAATGCCGGTAGTCCTCGCCGAAGTACCAGTACAGCTGCCATACGTACTCGCGCCAGCCCGCGATCTGGCGCACGAATCCTTCGACGCTGTTGACCGGTGCGTCACCGCTGCGCCAGGCCTCCTCGGCGCAGTCGACGCACTCCTGCGGATCCAGGAGCCCCAAGTTCAGCGACGAGGACAGCAGGCTGTGGCTGAGCACCGGATCGGCGGCAAGCATGGCGTCCTCGTGCGGACCGAACCCGGCGAGGCGGTGCGTGACGAAGCGGCGCAGGGCGATGCGGGCCTCCCGGCGGGACGCGGGGAAGATCCGCGGACCGTCCCGCCCGACGAAGGACACCTCGCCGGAGCGTTCCCAGCGGTCGAGGTCGTGGCGAACCTCGTCGTCGATACCGTTCTCGCGGGGACGGTACGGTTTTGGGGCGTTCAGCGTGCGGGCACCAGTGGGCGCGGGCTCACGGTTGTCGTGGTCGTGGTTCCAGCGGCCTCCCGCCGGCTCTCCGTCGTCCATCAGCAGGTCGTGACTGCGGCGCACCCACCGATAGAAGTCCTCCTGGCGCAGCCGCTCGCCCCCGTGGCCGTCGGCCCAAGCCCGAAAGTCCTCCTGGGGGACGAGGAATCCCCGGGCGGGCAGCATGCGTACGCCGTCCAGCGCACGGACGAGCCCGAGAGCGGCGCGTGAGGTGGGGTGGTGCACCGTCAGCGCGGTGGAGCCGACCGCCTCGCGCAGTCCCTCGCGGTAGGTGTCAGCCTTGACGTAGTGCACCCGGTCGCCGAGTTCGGCGGCCCGGTGGCGCATCGCGGAGAGCAGGAGATGGGCCTTGGCTCGGTGGAAGCGGCGCCGCCGGAAGACCGACCGTGCCTCGATCATGACGACGGGCGAATCGCGTTCCGGGCCGCCCCGACCTGGCGTCAGGAAGTGAGGTCCGAGCTGGTCGCCGAAAATCCAGTGGAAGGCGGTCATGCCTGGCTGCACCCGTTTTCACGACCTGCGGCGGGCATGTCGATCGAGTCCGACGCCGACGCGTTCATGGAGCGCCTCCGGTGCTGTGAGAGGGGGGTACTGGAGACTTCCCCTCTGGCGTTGATGGCAGCTGCACGGTAAACGGGTGACTTTGGACCTCAAGGTAGACGGACGCCTCATGGCGGAGGATCCCCCTGGCCGACGTGTACCTGCGCTGCGGCCGCTCGGCCTGACGGTGGTCCTGGCGGTGCCGACAGCCCGCCGCGGGCACGGGCAGATGAGACGGCCCGTGTGTCGTTGGAGGGATGTCTTCGAATCGCCCATTACTCGGCGGCCTGCTGCGGTCATGGCTCGTCATTGCTGTACTCCTGTCCCGCGCACGGAGGAACGATGTCGCAGCCGAATCCGCAAAGCCACCGCCGAGAAGCTGACCTAGGTCCTGGGCGACCACGGCCCTGCCGAAGGCGTGTCCGGCGCCCCTTCTCCGGAGCCTGTGCTGGTCGAGGAGCCCGTCGAGCCGCGCGAGCCGCTACCGCCCAAGCTCGAGGGCACCTCGGAGGCCGTCAGTGCCACCGACCAGCCGTGGGGCGCTTGTGCCGTTCCGGGGGTGCCCCTATGTCTTTGGTCAAGGGAAACGGGGGTGCGTTGGCTTCGCGCGCGGTGCAGCATGGCGCCGTGGCTGATCTGCTGTGGGATGACGTGAGCTGTTTAACCGCTTGAATGGCGCGGACCACGACAACCCTCCCCAGGGCCAGGGCCGGGGCCGGGGCCGGGGCCGGGGCCGGGGCCGGGGCGGGGTAATGTCGCACTGACCGGAGGGCCACTCGACCGGCTGCTGCTGGACGTTACGGGCAGGACGACAGCGGAGTGGGATACCGGCGTCGCCCTGACGACGGAGTTGGGGCAGTCCGGTGCCGACGGTCGTGCTTGTTCAGATGCGGCAAGATGGAGGCCCAACGAGATGGCCAGGCCGAAGAGTTGAGACTTCGTACGCCTTCCTCAACTGCACTTGGACTCTCATGCGTCGCCGATACCGAACCCCCCACGCGCTTCGTGGCCGCGTCAAGCACGCGGTAATAGGCGGGCCGCGGAAGGGGCATGGAACCTTCTGGGTGCTCCGGTGGCCGGACCGCCGTGCTGGTGGTCTCCTGGAAGTACGGGTCCGCGCCAGTCCTGTCTGTGGGTATACCGGAACCCGTTCCCATCGTTCTCCAGTGACTTGGGAGCAGTCATGTTTGTGAGGAAACTGCACGAGGCCGGGCTGACCAGCGAGCAAGCGTACACTGCGGGGTTCGTGTCCATCGGCCTCTCTGTTGCGTCGTGGGTCGTTTCTGTGAAGGCCGAGGCGCGTGGGATCGCGCGAGCCGACCGCTGGGGAATCTTTGTCGGCGAATGGGCGCCCACATTCTTTGCCCTCGGCCTTGCTCTCCACACCTACGAACGCGATGCGCTTATCACCCCCGAAAAGATCACCGGCGAGCCGGCCCGCGCCTGAGATCAGTTGCACAACCGCAGGTGGCTATTACGGGCTGGGGTGAAGAGCTTCGGCGAGGGTGCGGCCGGTTGTCTGGGACGAGCGGGGATGCAGTACAGCCGCTCTCGCGGGTGGCTGGTGGTAGTGTCCAGCACCGATTTCTGTGGGGCGGGACGAAAATGGTCGGTATGTCGAAGCACTGGGTGTACCAGTTCCGCAATGCCCCGGGACGCGATGAAGTCGAGGCCCTGACCGAGGAAGACGTGCCCCGGCAGATCCTGGTACGAAAGTGCCCAGGCACTGACGGGCTGGTAGACGGGTACGTTTTGCAGCACGTTGTCGCGTCGGCGCGGACTGCCGTCTACACCTGGGTACGGCGCGGCGAGCCCGCCCCGGTTGCCGCCTATCTGCTTGAGCTCCTGGCTGAGGTCTGTCCGCAGGAGATCTGCGTGGGCCCTTGGGACGGGGCCGCAGACGGGGAAGGATGAGATGAGTGAGGCTCGGAAGTGGCGCTGGATCGGCCGGTCCCGTGTCGCGGGCGGCCCGGGGCGAAGCGCCGTTGCCGGCCGGGCCATTGCCGAGAGTGGGTTGGACCGATCCGCCGGCAGCGGTGGGCCCCACGTCCCCTGTCCGAGTGGCCGACCCTAATGCCCTTTTTTGTATTTATGTCGACTTTATGGGTAGACGGGTCGTAGACATCTCCCTTCAGGAGGCCATCATGGCGTCAACCCACCACGCACCCATCGAAGAGCACCCGGACCTGATGGACCTGCGCGCCCGGCACGATCGCGCCGCAGCCACCCCACGAGCCCAGATGATTGAGGCCCTTGCCCTCATCACCGGCCTCTACCTCGCCGCGTCCCCCTGGATTGCGGGCTTCAACGGGTTCACCACTCTCGCTGTCACCAACCTGATCGCCGGCATCGCCTACATGCTCCTGCTCGGCGGCCTTGGTACCTCCTACGAGCGAACTCATTCCATGGCCTGGGCCGCCGCCGCTATCGGCATCTGGACCTGCGTGGCTCCGTGGGTCGTGGCCGGCGACGTCGCTCACACCCGCTCCATCACCAGCAACATCATCACCGGTGTCATCGCGACCCTCCTCGCCCTCGCCGCAGCGTCTGCTGCCCGCGACCGCACCGACGCCTCCCACCGAGGTACCGGCCCCGCCGCACGAGAGCACCGCACCATGCCCGGAGACCGCTGACGCGCTGAAGCCGCCGCCGCCTGCATCACGCGTGCGCGGTAGACGCGGGGTGTAGTCCGCGGCGGTCGGTCAGCTGGCCTGGGACACGAGGCGGTGGTAGTCCAGGTCGCCAGATCAGTGGCGCGCACAGGCGCCTGGCTACCAGTCAGCGCGCTGTGGTGGCAGGATCGAGGATCCGGGCACGCGGATAAGCGGGCTGGACGGTGGCGCTTGCGCGGCCATGTGGGAGAGGACGCGCCACTTGAAGGAGCCGTCCGCGCACGACGACTGCGTGCCCTCGCCTACCAGATGCTGAATGACGCCGGTCTGCAGCGCGGCCGGCTGACCGCCTGGTCCTTCAGTGGGATCGCCTACCAGTATCTCCAGACGCTTCCCCAGCTCGCGCAAGGCCCAGGCAGCACCTTCTGGATGATCCCCAGTGAGGTCACCTCGGCACTGCAAGACTCCCGAGCATTGGGCGAGAAGCTGCCACCGTCACCCGCAACTTTGGAGAAGGCCGCCGACGGCAGGGGCGACGACGCAGCCGACGACGCGGCCCAGGCTGCGGAGACAGCGGAGGCAGCTGCTCAGGCGCTCGCCGACGCGGCCACTGTCGACGTCCCACGGTCGCAGGAACGGGACGAACGCCGTTAGCTGCCGTGGTTCAGGGCAGGGTCGATCGATGAAGCCGGTTGCCCATTCTTGCGCGGCAGCAGACCCGTCCATGCACCTGTCGACATGCGGGAAATGGTCTCTGAGCACGGGTCAGATGTCGGACCCGTTCGGCCAAGCGAAGCGACGAACGGGTCATGCGGTGAACCCGGCCAGGCAGAGCTGGATACAGATCGCGTCGGCCGCCAGTCGCCGTACGGTGGTCACCGCCCGTACGTCCACCTCGTTCCAGCCCGCGTGCTACGCCACCGGACTCACCCTGAGCCTGTCGCGCCCCGCTGCGCTGTCGGACTGCTGACTCGCCATCCTGTTGCTGCTTCGTCGAGCCGTCGGGCAAGCCCTGCGGGCCACCTGCCGACGGATGCAGCTTGCCTGCCCTGTGAGGCGTGACGGGCGTAGGCCCGGGCCAGCATCAGTGTGTGTCGGGGAGCCGAGAAAGCAGCGTTCGGGCGGCCGCCCCGGAGCGCAATGCCTCCAGGGTGGCGCTCTGCCGCTCGGCGCGTTCCAGCAGTGCGTCCAACCGGTCGGCAAAGAGGCGTTCGTCAGAATCGGCCAGGACACGCAGGGTCCGCCAGCAGGCTGCTTTGCCCTGGACACCCAGGAGCATGGCCTCTGCTTCCAGCACGTCGCTGAGCGGGGAGCGGGAGAGGAAGTGGCCGTTGGTCTTGAGGCGGCCCGCCTTCTCGGCGAGCCAGCCCATGGCAGCCTTGACTTGGCTGGTGGGCACGTGCAGATCCCTCATGATCTGTGCCAGCGCGTCGCGGTCCTCGTCGACTTGCTGGGCCAGACCGGCCAGTGCCGTGCGGCCCTCCGCGTCCGTACGCGACTCCGCGGCCCGCCGGAACAGCTCCAGGCCACCTGTGGCGCCCGCGTAGTGGTCGTTGAGGTAGATCGCCAGCAGATCGGCAATCTCGGAGTCGCCGTCCTGGCTCCCGCCGGCGGCGTCTGCGTTACCGGCCTCGGCGTGCATTTCGCGCTCCACCGACTTCCCCAGCTCGCTCCAGCTGTCCTCGAACTTGGTCAGTCCTTCGCGCTCGAGGGTGTCGGTGACGTCCGCGAAGTCGACGCCGACGACTTCCAGTGCCTCCAGGTGGGCAGCGGCGGCCGCGAAGTCATCCACTGTCGGCGCATGGGCGGGGAGGGTGCCGTGGTCGGCGAACGCGGCCAGCGTGGCGCCGGGCATGGTGTTCACGGTGCCGGCGATGACGAGTTCGCTGACGTACATCGTGTCGGGGTAGGACGGGTCCTTGACCCCGGTGGACGCCCACAGGGGGCGCTGCACGCGGGCTCCGGCTGCGGCGAGGCGCTGCCAGCGGGGTTCCGCGGTCATCTGCTCGTGCGTCTGATAGGCGAGCCGGGCGTTGGCGACCGCGGCCTTGCCCTTGAGCGCACGGGCCTCGGGGGTGCCGGTCGCGTCGAGACGGCGGTCGACTTCGGTGTCGACGCGGGAGACGAAGAACGAGGCGACCGAGTGGATGCTCGCCAGGTCCCGCCCGGCGGCCTGGGCCTGCTCCAGACCGCTCTGGTAGGCGTCCATCACGTCGCGGTACCGCTCCAGGGAGAAGATCAGCGTGACGTTGACGCTGATGCCTTCGGCGATGACGCCGGTGATCGCCTTCAACCCCTTGCGGGTGGCCGGAATCTTGATGAACAGGTTCGGCCGGTCGACCGCCTCCCACAGCTTGCGGGCCAAGGCGCAGGTGGCATCGGCATCCTGCGCCAGCCGGGGGTCCACCTCGATAGATACCCGTCCGTCCATGCCGCCGGTGCGCTCATAGACGGGGCCGAGGACGTCGCAGCCGTTTCGGACGTCATCCGTGGTCAGGGCAAAGACCGCGTCATCGACGCTGCGGCCCTCCTCGCCCAGGCGGCGCAGTTGCTGGTTGTAGCGGTCTCCCTTGGACAGTGCGGAGGCGAAGATCGTGGGGTTCGTGGTGACCCCCACCACGTGCTTGTCCGTGATCAGCTTCTCGAGCTCCCCACCAGCCAGGAGCTCGCGGGAGAGGTCGTCGAGCCAGACCGACACCCCCGCGGCGGACAGAGCGGCAAGCGGGTCGGATACAGCGGAACCAGACATGCGCGTACCTCCAGATACGGTGCGGTGCCGCTCGCGCCGACAGACCCTCGCCCCGCGGGCGAACGTGGCGGGCGGCGCCCGCCACCGTGCTCTTCTACGCGGGTGCCCTCCACACCCTTGCCCAAGCCCACCCGCCCGAGCGGCTTGGCGAGCGGCGCCCCGGGATCCATGTCGGGCTGACCGCGTCGCTGGCCTGCGGTCTCAGTGCGCCAGAGAGACCAGCCTTCCGCATTCCAGGTGATCGGCCCCTCTGGCGGTGAAATGGATGGATGATCGGCGGGAATTCCTTCAGACCCGTGAGCCGACGATGCAGGGCTCCTCCTGCCGTAAGCCTCGCGGCGCCGCCACCAGTCCCGTCATGAAGATCAGCGGCGACCTCGACCACGCCACCGCGTCGAGCTACGCGAGGCTCCCCACCACGCTCACCCTGCAGCCCGGCCAGCGCCTCGTCCTGGACCTGGCGGGCATGACGTTCTGCGCCTCCAGCGGCATCACCGCATTGATCGCCCGCAACCACGCTCACGCCGCCCTGGCGGACATCGCGCTCGCAGCTCCCCGCTCACACCCTGCGGGTACTGCGTGTGGTCTGCTTCGACCAGATCTTCCCGCTCCATCGCGACGGCTCTTCTGCTGCCCAGCCCTGAGCCCGGTGCACGAACATAGGCGTGCGTGGCAAGCCGCAATAGACCGGGGGCCTGCCCGGACACGATTCGGGCAGGCCCCCGGCGCGATACAGGTGTCAGTGGTGGAAGGTGTCCTTGGCCTTTTCCTTGGCCTCGCGGGCTTCGCCCTTGGACTTCTGCGCCCATCCCTCGGCGGTCAGGCGGTCGTTGCCGAGAGCGGTGCCCAGGGCTTCCTTGGCCTTGCCCTCGGCCTGCTCGATCTTCGCCTTGGCCTTTTCGCCGGCACCCATGGAACGCCTCCTCGTTGTCTTTGCTGTCGCGGTAGAGCGCTCGTGCCCCGGCTGTCCCTTTACAAACAAGGCTGTGCTCAGGATTGAGGGTGGATGGGAAGGGCACACGGTGGCGCAGGAGGTTGATAACTATGGTTCCCCTGCTTCTTGTTCTTCTTCTCGCGGTGATCCTTTTCGGCGCGGGGTTCGCTGTGAAGATTCTGTGGTGGGTGGCTATCGCCGTACTCGTGCTGTGGCTGCTCGGTTTCGTGATGCGCTCCACGAGTGCCGGCGGCGGTCGCGGCCGCTGGTACCGATGGTGACCTGAACCCGCTACCCGCACCCGTGTAGGGCCCGGC
>NZ_JBHWCC010000083.1:0-29196 GCF_042735715.1 Streptomyces sp. NPDC059582 | reverse complement strand
CCCCGAGCCACAGTGGCTCGGGGCGCCTCTCGTCGAGGTGACGTGCCTACGTCCTACAACTACGTCCGACGAATGCGTCCTACGAATGCGTCCTACGAATGCGTCCTACGAATGCGTCCGCAGCAGCGTCCGCATCGTCCGCATCGCCACCGACAGGTTGGCGAGGTCGAACGTGTCCGAACCCTGGATCTCCTCCAGCGTCGTGCGCGCCCGGCCCAGGATCGGCGCGTTCTTCTCCTCCCAGGCCTTGAAGCGCTGCTCGGGGGTGGAGGTGCCGTTGCCCGCGGCGAGGACGTCGGCGGTCAGGGCCGCGTGGGCCGCGTAGAGGTCCTCGCGGATGGAGGCGCGGGCCATGGACTGCCAGCGGTCGGCACGCGGCAGCTCGATGATGCGGTCCATGAGCTGGGTGATGTGCAGACGGTCGGCGAGGTCGTAGTAGACGTCGGCGACGTCCAGCGGCTCCTTGCCCATGCGGTCGGCCACCGAGACCACGTCGAGCGTCGGGAAGGCGGAGGAGAACCCGGCCACCCGCGTGGCCAGTTCGTCCGGGACGCCCGCGCCCGTCAGCTCCTCGTAGATGTGCTGGTACCACTCCAGGTCCGCGCCGCGCAGCAGCTTCGGCAGCTGCTGCCAGACCTGCTCGACACGCTCGGCGAAGAAGTCGACCGTCTCGGCGAGTTGGAGCGGCTGGGGCCGGTTGTTGAGCAGCCAGCGCGTGCCACGCTCGACGAGCCGGCGCGAGTGCAGCCGGATCCGGGTCTGCACGGCGGCGTCGACGCTGTTGTCCAGCGCCTCGACCGCGTCCCACACCGAAGCCGAGCTGAAGATCGCGCGGGCCGCGGTCTGCGCGCGCACGATCTCCTCCAGCGACGCGCCGGTCTCCTCGCGCAGCCGGTGCAGATAGGTCGTACCGCCCGTGTTGACCGTGTCGTTGACCAGCACGGTCGTGGTGATCTCCCGGCGCAGCGGGTGCTTGTCGACGTACTCGCCGAACTGCTCGCGCAGCGCCGTCGGGAAGTACGCGTGCAGCAGAGCGCGCAGGTACGGGTCGTCGGGAAGCGTGGTGTGCAGCAGCTCCTCGGCGACCGTGATCTTCGTGTACGCCATCAGGACGGCCGTCTCCGGGCTGGTCAGCCCCTGGCCGGAGTTGAGGCGCTCACGGATCTGGCGGTCGGTGGGCAGGAACTCCAGGGCCCGGTCGAGGTGGCCCTCGCGCACCAGGTGGCGGATGAAGCGCTGCTGCGCGTGGAGCATGTCCTTGGACTGGGCGAGGGCGTTGGCGATCGCCGTGTTCTGCGCGTAGTTGTTGCGCAGGACCAGCGCGCCGACCTCGTCGGTCATGTCGGCGAGCAGCTTGTTGCGCTGCTTGACGGTCATGTCGCCCTCCGCGACCAGACCGTTGAGCAGGATCTTGATGTTCACCTCGTGGTCGGAGGTGTCCACGCCGGCGCTGTTGTCGATGGCGTCGGTGTTGATCCGGCCACCCTGGAGCGCGAACTCGATCCGGCCCAGCTGGGTCAGGCCCAGGTTGCCGCCCTCGCCGACGACCTTGACGCGCAGGTCCCGGCCGTCGACGCGGATGGCGTCGTTGCCCTTGTCACCGACGTCGGCCTGGCTCTCGGTGGACGCCTTGACGTACGTACCGATGCCGCCGTTCCACAGCAGGTCCACCGGGGCCTGGAGGATCGCCTTCATCAGGTCGGCCGGGGTCAGCTTGGCGACCTTGGCCTCGATCCCGAGGGCCTCGCGGATGTGGCTGTTGACCGGGATGGACTTCGCCGTACGCGGGAAGATGCCGCCGCCCGCGGAGATGAGCTCGCTGTCGTAGTCGGCCCAGGAGCTGCGCGGCAGTTCGAACAGACGGCGGCGCTCGGCGTAGGAGGTGGCAGCGTCCGGGTTCGGGTCGATGAAGATGTGCCGGTGGTCGAACGCGGCGACCAGCCGGATGTGCTCGCTCAGCAGCATGCCGTTGCCGAACACGTCACCGGACATGTCGCCGATGCCGACGACCGTGAAGTCCTCGACCTGGGTGTTCACGCCCAGCTCCCGGAAGTGCCGCTTCACGGACTCCCAGGCGCCGCGGGCGGTGATGCCCATGGCCTTGTGGTCGTAACCCGCCGAGCCGCCGGAGGCGAAGGCGTCGCCGAGCCAGAAGTTGTACGACTGCGCGACCTCGTTGGCGATGTCCGAGAACGTCGCCGTGCCCTTGTCGGCCGCGACCACCAGGTAGGTGTCGTCCTCGTCGTGCCGCACGACGTCCGCCGGGGGCACGACCTCGCCGGCGACCATGTTGTCGGTGATGTCGAGCAGCGCCGAGATGAAGGTCTGGTAGCTGGCGATGCCCTCGGCCAGCCACGCGTCCCGGTCCACGGCCGGGTCCGGCAGCTGCTTGGCGACGAAGCCGCCCTTGGCGCCGACGGGCACGATGACGGTGTTCTTCACCATCTGTGCCTTGACCAGACCCAGGATCTCGGTGCGGAAGTCCTCCCGCCGGTCGGACCAGCGCAGCCCGCCGCGCGCGACCTTGCCGAAGCGCAGGTGCACACCCTCCACCCGCGGCGAGTGCACCCAGATCTCGAACGCCGGACGCGGTGCCGGCAGATCGGGGATCGCCTGCGGGTCGAACTTCATGGAGACGTAGTCGTGCGGCTTGCCGGTCGCGGTCTGCTGGAAGAAGTTCGTGCGCAGGGTCGCCTTGATCACGGTGAGGAAGGACCGCAGGATCCGGTCCTCGTCGAGGGACGCGACCTGGTCGAGCGCGGCGTCGAGCTCCTCCAGGAGCGCGTCGACGATCTCCAGGCCGGCCCGCTGGCGCTCCGGCGACATCCGCGCCTCGAACAGGGAGACGAGCAGACGGGTGGTGTGGACGTTGTTACGGAGGGTGTCCTCCATGTAGTCCTGGCTGAAGGTGGAACCGGCCTGGCGCAGGTACTTCGCGTACGCCCGCAGCACCGTCGCCTGCCGCCAGGTCAGCCCGGCGCTCAGCACGAGGGCGTTGAAGCCGTCGTTCTCCGCCTTGCCGGTCCAGGTGGCCTCGAACGCCTCCTGGAAGCGCTCCCGGCCGTCGTCACCGAGGTAGTCGCCGTTGCCGCCGCCCAGCGACTTGGGGATCCGCAGGCCGAAGTCGTAGATCCAGGCGATGGCACGGTCCGAGCAGCGCAGCTCGTACGGCCGCTCGTCGATCACCTCGACGCCGAGCCGGTTGAGGACCGGCAGCACGGCGGAGAGGGAGATCGCGGCGCCCTTGCGGTAGATCTTGAAGCGGCGCTCGTCGGGGGCGGCGCCCACCGGCTCGTAGAGGCTGAGCGCGAAGTCGTTGCCCGCTTCCTCGGTGAGACGTTCGAGGTGGACGAGGTCGGCGACCGCGGCCCGCGGGGTGTGGTCGGCCTTGTAGCCCTCGGGGAAGGCACCGCTGTAGCGGCGCAGCAGCTCGGCGGCCCGCTCCTCGCCGCACTCGGCGTTCAGCGCCTCGCCGAACGCGTCGGCCCAGGACCGCGCGGCCTCCACCAGGCGGGCCTCGATGCGGTCCTTGTCGGCGTCGCTGAGCTGCGGCAGCTCGGTGCCCTGCGGGACCCGCACGACGAAGTGCAGCCGGGACAGGATCGACTCGGTGTTCCAGGCGGTGAAGTCGACGCTGATGCCGCCGAGCTCCTCCTTGAGGATGTCGATGATCCGCAGCCGGACACCGGTGGTGTAGCGGTCGCGGGGCAGGTAGACGAGAGCGGAGTAGTAGCGCCCGTACTCGTCCTGGCGCAGGTACAGGCGCAGTCGGCGCCGCTCCTGGAGGTACAGCACGGACGTGACGATGGACTGGAGCTCGTCGACCGGAGTCTGGAAGAGCTCGTCGCGCGGGTAGGTCTCCAGGATCTGGAGCAGGTCGCGCCCGTCGTGGCTGTTGGGCGAGAAACCGGCCCGCCGCAGGACCTCGTCGACCTTGCGCCGGATGACCGGCACGCGCTGCACGGACTCGGTGTAGGCGGCGGAGGAGAACAGCCCCAGGAACCGCCGCTCGCCGACGACGTTGCCGTCCGCGTCGAACCTCTTCACGCCCACGTAGTCGAGGTACGACGGCCGGTGCACGGTGGAGCGGCTGTTGGCCTTGGTCAGCACGAGGAGCTTGTGCTCGCGGGCCTTGGCGCGGGCGTCGGCGGGGAGCCGCTCGAAGGAGGGGCTCACGGGGTGGCTCTCGTCCGCGGAGTGCTGCGGGTCGGAGCGCAGGATGCCGAGGCCCGTGCCCGGGACGGCGGCCAGGGAGTCGTCTTCGCCCAGCCGGTACTCGCGGTAGCCGAGGAAGGTGAAGTGGTCGGCGGCCAGCCAGCGCAGCAGCTCGCGGGCCTCCTCGACCTCGGGCCTGGCCATGTCACTGGGCACGGGCTCGTCCGGGAGACCGTCGGCGACCCGGACGGCCGTGTCCCGCATCTTCTCCCAGTCCTCGACGGCCTCGCGGGCGTCGGAGAGCACCCGCAGCAGATCCGCGGTGATCTGCTTCAGGTCGGCGCGGTCGGTCTCGCGGTCGATCTCGACGTGGATCCAGGACTCGATGTGCACGTCGTGCGGCAGCTCACCGGCGGGCGGCTCGGTGAGCACCTCGACGAGCTTGCCGGTGACATCGCGCCGGACGACGATCTGCGGGTGGATGACGGCGTGGATGCCGCGCCCCTGCCGGGTCAGTTCGTTGGTCACCGAGTCCACGAGGAAGGGCATGTCGTCGGTGACGACCTCGACCACGGAGTGGCTGCACGTCCAGCCGTTCTCCTCGACGGTCGGGGTGTGCACCCGGACGTTGGCCGTGCCCTGCGGACGGTTCTCCGCCAGCCGGTAGTGGGAGAAGGCGGCTCCGAAGACGTCGACCGGGTCGCGGTCGGAGAGGTCCTCCGGAGCGGTGTGACGGTAGTAGCGCTGGAGGAACGCGAGTACGGAGTCCCGGTCCGGGGCCCCTTCACTCGTCGTCCCAGTCGGTAGGTGCCCCCCGACCGGGCTGTTCTCAGCGACCCGGGCGGCCCTTCCGAGCAGCTCGGCCTTGGCTTCGTCCAGCTTGGTCTGCATTGTCCTCTGGCTCCTGTCGCGCGCCGTTGCGTGACGTAGAAGGAAGTACGGTCTCTTGCCTTCCGACGTAACGCCGCGACGCGGGGTCTCCGGTCTGCTCCGACGCTATGCCGCAAGGTGAGATGAGCGGGGGTTTATCAGCCATGTTCGACACGTCCACGGGATGTGACGCTGCTCTCTGTCGCGTCCTTGCCCGGGAGGTGTACGGCGTCCTGGGAGCTCTCGAAGCCCCGTCCCGCCCGCGAAGACCAGCGACCGCCGCCCGGTCACGGAGGTACTCCGTGCGGCCCGGGCGCAGGGCGGAGGCAACAGTGCCCCCGCGAGCTATCGCGCTGATCACGCCACTAAGGCTATCGCTCATGACGGGGGGCCCGTCATGAGCCGTATGTGTACAAAACAGGGGGTGGAACTTTGACACTCTGCACAGAGGCGTACGGAGGCGCGACGTGCAGTGGGGCCGTCCGGACCGAACAGGACCCAGTGACGGAGCCTCTGGGGCGTGAAGGGCCGGAGCGGCGGGAGGGGTAGGAACAGCGGGCGTGGTGGGGGTGGTGGGCGTGGTGGAGGTGGCGGGCGCGGTAGGAGCAGCGGACGTGGTGGAGGTGGCGGGCGGTGTGGGGGTGAGAAAAGTCGACGTCGGCCCCACCTGCGCGCACCCTGAAAACGACCGCGCCTCTTGGCAACCCCGCCCGCACGCGGCAGGTTGCCCATGACAGTCCACGCCCGAGGGGAGCCGCCCGACATGCCAGCGAAAATCCTCATCCTCACCGGCGACGCAGCAGAGTCCCTGGAGGTCCTCTACCCCTACCAGCGCCTCCTCGAAGAAGGCTACGAAGTCGACATCGCGGCCCCCACCCGCAAGAAGCTCCAGTTCGTCGTCCACGACTTCGAACCCGGTTTCGACACCTATACCGAGAAGCCCGGCTACACCTGGCCCGCCGACCTCGCCTTCTCCGAGGTGGACCCCGGCCAGTACGCCGCCGTCGTCATCCCCGGCGGCCGCGCCCCCGAGTACCTCCGCAACGACCCCGAGCTCCGCAAGATCCTCAAGTCGTTCTTCGACACGGACAAGCCGGTCGCCCAGATCTGCCACGGCCCGCTGCTCACCGCGGCGATCGACGGCCTCCGCGGCCGCCGTGTCACGGCCTACCCGGCGCTGGAACTGGACATGCAGGCCGCCGGCGCCACCTTCCAGGACAGCGAGGCCGTGGTGGACGGGACCCTGGTCTCCGCCCGTGCCTGGCCGGACCACTCGGCCTGGATGCGCGAGTTCCTGAAGGTGCTGCGCGCGAAGGCACCGGTCACCTGACCCACGCCGTCACCCTCCCCCGCGCCCCGCACGGATACCCTCACGCTGCCAGCCGCTGGGCTTCCTCGACGGCCTCCGCCAGCGTGTCCACGACCGGCACGCCCACCTCCTCCAGGCTGGCCCGGCTGTGCGATCCCCCGGTGTACAGCACCGCCCGCGCCCCCGCGTGCAGCGCGGCCACCGCGTCGTCGGCCGCGTCCCCGATCACCACCGTGCGGGCGGGATCCACCCCGGCGAGGACCCCGAGGTGGCGCACCATGTGCTCGGCCTTGCTGCCTCCGGACGGCCCCACCCGCCCGTCGACCCGTACGAAGTGCGGCTCGATCCCGAATCCCCGCACCAGCGGGACCAGTTCGTCGTGCACGTACATGCTCAGGATCGACTGGCTCTGCCCCGCCGACCGCCACCCCGCGAGCAGTTCGGCCGCTCCCTCGGTGAGAGCGCAGGCCGCCCGGTGCTCGGCGTAGTACCGATGGAAGATCTCGTCCATGACCTCCCACTCGGCGTCCGTCGGCAGCCGCCCTATCAGCCGCTCGTAGAACTTCGGCACCGGCACGCAGTACAGCGACCGGTAGCGCTCCAGCGTGATCGGTGCGAGTCCCAGCTCGACGAACGCGGCGTTCGTCGCCCCGATGATCGCCTCGTTGTCGTGGAACAGCGTCCCGTTCCAGTCCCAGACAATGTGCGCAGCTTCGTGCTTCCCCATGCCAGAAAAGCTACCCGCCGCCACTGACATTCAAGAGAACCGCAGGTCGCAGCCGAGCGGCGGGGCGGCGGACGGCCTCAGCCCGCGAGTCCGACCAGGTTCGGGATCTCCTGCGTCGCGTACCACAGCAGCTCGTGGTCCTCGGCCCCGTCCACCACGAACTGCGCGTCGTCGTCCCCCGCGTCCGCCGCCGGGAGCGCCCGCGCCGCGGCCGTCACGTCCGTCTCCGCGTCCCCCGCGTCGACGTGCACCGCGGCCGCCTTGCCCAGCGCCACCGTCCCCGCGACCCGCACCTCGCCGAGCGCGGCCGGGTCGAGCCCCCGGTCGGGGTCTGCGGCAGCCGCTCCGTCGGGTACGTCGACGGCGACCACGACCCGCCGCGGCGCCGCCCCCGCGTCCGCCGCGAGCAGCCGCAACGAGGCCAGGGCGGCCCGGTTCAGCGCCGCGTACTCCAGTTCCTCGATGTCGTCGGAGAGGTACCACTCCCGCAAGCCCGGCGTGACGGCGTACGCGACCAGCGGTCCCGCCGCCAGCTCACCCGTCCTGTACGCCTCGGCGAGACCGGAGAGGGTCAGGGGGACGTAGACGCGCATGGCTGGCCGCTTTCGTGGTCGGGGGTTCGGGCGACCCCGGCGAGGGCGGTCGCCGCGCCTCCCGGAGGGCCTTCAGGATACGTGCGGGAGTCCCCTTTCGGGTCCTCGCCCACCACCCTCCACACGTCCACCCGGCGCCCCGGAACTCACCCGGCGCACGCCCACGGGGCCGGGCCGGCCGCCCCCTCGATCACCCTGATAGGTGAACCTGCCGCGCCCCTCGCCATGGGCGGCCGCTTGCTTGCCGCTCCGGTCCGCGACCCCGTACAAGATCCCCAACCGCAAGTTACCCACCGGTATCACCCCGGGTCGGAATCCTTCGCCCGGGCCGTGGCGCCGCCGGACTTATGGAACGGGGACTCACATGAACAACATCGGCAATGTCGGCAACGTCGGCAACGTCGGCAACATCGGCAACATGGACAAGGTGATGACCAGGACCCGCCGCCACACCGGCGGCCGCCCGCCGGTCCGCCACGACACCCGCCGCCCCGGTGGCGGCCCCACCCGCACGTCCCCGGGAACGGGCCCCTCCCGCACCACCTCGACCGCTGCCTCTGCCTCTGCCTCTGCCTCTGCGACCGCCACCGCAACCGCCGTCCCCGCCTCCCCGGCCGTGCCCGTCGTGCCCGTAGCGCCCGTCGTGCCCGTAGCGCCCGTCGTGCCCGTCGTGCCCGTCCAGACGCCCCGCAGGCCGGTTCCGCAGCCCCGCCCCACCGATGTCTTCGCCGAGCGTCTCCTCGCCGTGCTCAGCGGCCTGCGCCCCGTCCACTGCATGCTGCGGCACACCCTCGGCCGCGCCTACGACGAACTGGCCTGGCTCGCCGAACGCGGCCCCCTGCGCACCACCCGCGGCATCCGCCCCGTCGTCCGTGACATCGGCTACTACGTCCCCCGCCCCGGCGCCATCGAGGCCTTCGCCCGCATCAGTGCCGGCGACCGGCTGCGCGCCATGGCCTTCCGCCTGGAGCTGGGCGCCGACCGGCGCTGGCGCTGCACGGCGGTGGAACTGGGCGGTCCGCGCAGGCCCCGCACGGACGAGGACTGAACCGGCGTACGGCACCCACCCACGCCGAAGGGCCGGGCACCCCGGAGGATGCCCGGCCCTTCACGACCCGCTGCTCAGGTCACTGCTCTAGCCCGCTCCGCACGGGCGCACGTCACTTCTTGCGACGACGCCCGGCCGCACGCCCCTGCTTGCGGCGCTCCGCGCGGGTGAGGCCGTCGGCCTCCGAGCGCACCGGCTCGTCGTCGTCGGCGAAGTCGCCCTCGACGATGCCGCCCTCGCCGTCCACGGTGGGCGCGGAGAAGTGCAGCCGGTCCCGGCGCTGCGGGGCCTCCAGGCCCTTGGCGCGGATCTCGGGACGCGAACCGGCCTGCGCCGGCACCACGTCCTGGGGCTCCTTGTCCAGCGACGGCTGGGCGACCGGGACCTCCTCGACCTGCTGCTCGACCTGGACCTCCAGGTTGAACAGATAGCCGACGGACTCCTCCTTGATGCCCTCCATCATGGCGGTGAACATGTCGAAGCCCTCGCGCTGGTACTCGACCAGCGGGTCCTTCTGCGCCATGGCGCGCAGGCCGATGCCCTCCTGGAGGTAGTCCATCTCGTAGAGGTGCTCGCGCCACTTGCGGTCGAGGACCGACAGCACGACCCGGCGCTCCAGCTCACGCATGATCTCGGAGCCGAGCTGCGTCTCCCGCGCCTCGTACTGCTCGTGGATGTCGTCCTTGATGGACTCGGAGATGAACTCGGCCGTCAGACCGGCACGGTCACCGGCCGCGTCCTCGAGCTCCTCGATCGTGACCTTCACCGGGTAGAGCTGCTTGAACGCGCCCCACAGCCGGTCGAGGTCCCAGTCCTCCGGGAAGCCCTCGGCGGTCTCCGCGGAGATGTACGCGTCGATGGTGTCGTTCGTGAAGTGCTGGATCTGCTCCTGGAGGTCCTCGCCCTCCAGGACGCGGCGGCGCTCGCCGTAGATGACCTCGCGCTGCCGGTTGAGGACCTCGTCGTACTTCAGGACGTTCTTGCGGGTCTCGAAGTTCTGCTGCTCGACCTGCGACTGGGCGGACGCGATCGCGCGCGTGACCATCTTGTTCTCGATCGGCACGTCGTCGGGCACGTTGGCCATCGACATCACGCGCTCGACCATCTGCGCCTTGAACAGCCGCATCAGGTCGTCGCCGAGGGAGAGGTAGAAACGGGACTCGCCCGGGTCGCCCTGCCGGCCGGAACGACCGCGCAGCTGGTTGTCGATACGACGCGACTCGTGCCGCTCGGTACCGAGGACGTACAGACCGCCGAGCTCCTCGACCTCGTCCTTCTCGGCCTTGACCGCCTGCTCGGCCCGCTCCAGAGCGGCGGGCAGGGCCGCGGCCCACTCCTCGATGTGCTCCTCGGGGTCGAGGCCGCGCTGGCGCAGCTCCGCCTCGGCCAGGTCCTCGGGGTTGCCGCCGAGCTTGATGTCGGTACCACGGCCGGCCATGTTCGTGGCGACCGTCACCGCGCCCTTGCGGCCGGCCTGGGCGACGATCGTCGCCTCACGGTCGTGCTGCTTGGCGTTGAGCACCTCGTGCTGGACACCGCGCTTGCTGAGCTGCTGCGAGAGGTACTCGGACTTCTCGACCGAGGTGGTGCCGACCAGGATCGGCTGGCCCTTCTCGTGCTTCTCGGCGATGTCGTCGACGACCGCGTCGAACTTGGCGACCTCGGTGCGGTAGATCAGGTCGGACTGGTCCTTGCGGACCATCGGCTTGTTGGTCGGGATGGGGACCACGCCGAGCTTGTAGATCTGGTGGAACTCGGCGGCCTCGGTCATCGCCGTACCGGTCATGCCGGACAGCTTGTTGTAGAGGCGGAAGAAGTTCTGGAGGGTGATCGTGGCGAGCGTCTGGTTCTCGTCCTTGATCGCCACCCCTTCCTTCGCCTCGATCGCCTGGTGCATGCCCTCGTTGTAGCGGCGGCCGGCGAGGATACGGCCGGTGTGCTCGTCGACGATCATGACTTCGCCGTCGATGACGACGTAGTCCTTGTCCTTCTTGAAGAGCTCCTTGGCCTTGATGCCGTTGTTCAGGTAGCCCACGAGGGGGGTGTTCACCGACTCGTAGAGGTTGTCGATGCCCAGCCAGTCCTCGACCTTGGAGACGCCGGACTCGTGGATGGCGACGGTGCGCTTCTTCTCGTCGACGTCGTAGTCACCGGTCTCCTCGAGGCCCTTGAGCGGGTTGCCCGCCTCGCCCCGCTTCAGACGCGTGACCAGCTTGGCGAAGTCGCCGTACCACTTGGTGGCCTGGTCCGCCGGGCCGGAGATGATCAGCGGCGTACGGGCCTCGTCCACCAGGATGGAGTCGACCTCGTCGACGATCGCGAAGTTGTGACCGCGCTGGACCAGCTCGTCCTGCGACCACGCCATGTTGTCGCGCAGGTAGTCGAAGCCGAACTCGTTGTTCGTGCCGTACGTGATGTCGCACGCGTACTGCTCACGACGCTGGGCCGGCGTCATGTTGGCCAGGATGCAGCCGACCTCCAGGCCCAGGAACTTGTGGACGCGGCCCATCATCTCGGAGTCGCGCTCGGCCAGGTAGTCGTTGACCGTGATGAGGTGGACGCCGTCTCCGGAGAGGGCGTTCAGATAAGCCGGCAGCGTGCCGACCAGGGTCTTGCCCTCACCGGTCTTCATCTCGGCGACGTAGCCGAGGTGCAGCGCGGCACCGCCCATCATCTGGACGTCGTAGTGGCGCTGGCCGAGGACGCGCTTGGCGGCCTCACGCACGGTGGCGAAGGCCTCGGGCAACAGGTCGTCCAGACTCTCACCGTCGGCGTAGCGCTGCTTGTACTCATCGGTGAGGGCCCGCAGCTCGGCGTCGGAGAGGTCGGCGAAGTCCTCTTCGATGGAGTTGACCTGGTCCGCGATGCGGTGCAGCTTGCGCAGGATCTTGCCTTCGCCTGCACGCATGATCTTCGAGAGGACGGACACGGGGCTTGGTCTCCTTGCCGGTCGGGCCTGGGACGGTCGGTTTCCGTTTGACTTACTGAGCAACGGCCATCGTATGCGAGGACCCCACCACGCCGGGAGGCCTGCTGTCACGACGACCGCCGTCTTCCATGGGGACAACGGCCGGGGTCCGCCGATGGTGCCGCGTCCCGGCGACGAATTGCGCGAAATGTGATCACCCGCTCACGCTCCGCGGAGGGATGGCGCGCGTCGCCCGACCCCGAGCAGAATCGGCCGATGGAACCCGTCACCCTGACCACCGGCCGCCTGGTCCTGCGCACCGTCGGCCCGGACGACAGCGACGCCGTGTACGCCGCCGCCCAGGACCCCGAGGTCCAGCGCTGGACCACGATCCCCTCGCCCTACCTGCCCGAGCACGCCCAGGGCTTCACGCGACAGCTGGTCCCGGACGGCTGGGCCGACGGCTCGATGTGCACGTTCGGCGTCTTCCTCCCCGAGGGGGAGCTGGTGGGCATGCTCGCCCTGACGATGCGCTCCCTGGGCACCGCGGAGATCGGTTTCTGGGCGACGAAGGAGCACCGCGGCAACGGCTACACCACCGAGGCCGCCCTGGCCGCCACCCGCTGGGCCTTCACCCGTCTCGCCGTCGACCGCGTCGAATGGCGCGCCGAGGTCGGCAACCACGCCTCCCGCGCGGTCGCGGAGAACACCGGCTTCACGATCGAGGGCACGCTGCGCTCCGCGATCAACAACAAGGGCGTACGAAGGGACTGCTGGGTGGGCTCGCTGCTGCCGTCGGACCTCGGACTGCCGTCGACGGCGCCGTATCTGCCCGCGCCCGCCCCTCAGGCGTAGCCGCGGGTCCTCGGGCGTAGCCGCGGGTCCTCAGGCGTAGCCGCGGGTCCTCGGGCGAAGCCGCGGGTCCTCAGGCGTAGCCGCGGGTCCTCAGGCGAAGCCGCGGGTCCTCAGGCGTAGCCGCGGGTCCTCGGGCGAAGCCGCGGTCCCTGCGGCGTAGCCACGACGCCGGCCGTGCTCCGCTCCGTCGGCACGGCCGCGGCCGTGCCGACGGGCCTATGTGCCCGGGAAACCCGCTGGTCACGTCGCACTGTCAGTCCCACCCCCTATCGTGCGGGAGCATGACGACCCCGCGCCCCACACACCTCTCGGCTGACGACGCCCGTCGCATCGTGCTCCGCGCACAGGGCTTCCTCGGCGCCCCCGACCGTCGGGCCGGCGTCCGCGGTGTCCTCCGTCACCTCGGCGCGGTCCAGCTCGACACCATCTCGGTCCTCGCCCGCTCCCACGAGCTCATCCCGTACGCCCGCCTCGGCGCCGTCGGCCGCAGGACGGTGGAGGACGCCTACTGGACGGACACCCACGCCTTCGAGTACTGGTCGCACGCCGCCTGCATCCTCCCCATCGAGGAGTGGCCCCACTTCGCCTTCCGCCGCCGCGCCTACCGCGGCCGCCCCCACTGGAACCACGACCTCCCGGACGGCACCTACGCCCAGGTCATCAAGCAACTGCGCGCCGAGGGCCCCCTCACGGCGACGGAGCTGGGCGGCGCGAAGAAGACCAGCGAGTGGTGGGACTGGTCCGGCACGAAGGTCGCCGTCGAGCGCGCGCTGATGTACGGCGAGGTGGTCTGCGTCGAGCGCCGCGGCTGGAAGCGCGTGTACGACCTGGCCGAGCGGGCGATCCCGGCCGCGCTGCTGCACGACGAACTGGACGACGCCGAATGCCTGCGCCGCCTGGTCCGGCTGGCCGGCGAGTCGTTGGGGGTCGGCACGCGCGCGGACATCGCCGACTACCACCGGCTCAAGGGCGAGCAGTTCGACGCGGTGGTCGCGGACTCGGGCCTGGTCCCGGTCACGGTGGAGGGCTGGGGCAAACCGGCATGGGCGGACCCGGCGGCGCTGGAGAGCGTCCCGCGCGGCCGCCACCGCACCACGCTGCTGTCCCCGTTCGACTCGCTGGTCTGGGAGCGGGCACGCACCGAGCGGATCTTCGGCTTCACCCATCGCCTGGAGGCCTACGTCCCCAAGCCCAAGCGCGTCTACGGCTACTTCGCGATGCCGGTCCTGGCCGGCGGCCGGCTGGTAGGCCGCGTGGACCCGGCCCGTGAGGGGCGCACGCTCGTCGCCAAGCAGGTCTCCCTGGAGGGCGCGAAGGCGGTCCCGGCGGTGGCCGAGGCCCTGGTGGAGGCGGCGAGCTGGGTGGACTGCACGGACGTGCGCGTGGAGCGGGTGGACGCGCCGGACCTGCGCGAGCCCCTCGCCAGAGAGCTCGCCCGCGCCCTCGCCTAGGACCGGGCGCCGGGCCTTTGCTGCCCGGTCCGGGATCGCGCACCGCGCCCCGGACCTGTCCGGTCCGGGCGGTTCCGGCGGTCCGGTCCGGGCGGTTCCGGCGGTCCGGTCCGGGCGGTTTGGCCGCTACCGGATCTCGAGGATCTTCTCCCGCATCGCGTACACCACCGCCTCCATCCTGGAGTGCAGTTGCAGCTTCTCCAGGATGTTGCGCACGTGGTTCTTCACCGTGTTCTCGGAGATGAACAACTCCTTGGCGATGTCCCGGTTGTTCATCCCGGTGGCGACGAGCTTGAGCACTTCCAGCTCACGGTCCGTCAGTCGCGGCGCGGGCACCAGACGGCGTTCGTCGGTCCGCTGGATCATCGACTTGAACTCGGTGAGCAGCTTCGACGCCATGGAGGGGCTGATCTGCGACTGTCCGTCGGCCACCGCACGGATGGCCGTGGCCACCTCGTCCGTGGAGATCTCCTTCAGGAGGTAACCGGTCGCACCGGCCTTGATCGCCTCGTAGAGATCCGCTTCCTCGTCGCTGATCGTCAACATGATGATCTTGGCGCTGGGTGCCACCTCCTTGATGGAGGTGCACGCCTCGATGCCGCCGCGCTTCGGCATCCTGACGTCCATCAGGATGATGTCCGGCAGCAGATCGGCGGCCTTGTCGACGGCCTCGGCACCATCCCCCGCCTCGCCCACGACCTGGATGTCCTCCTCGGCCGCGAGCACGATCTCCAGACCACGGCGGAACAGGGCGTGGTCGTCCACGACAAGGACTCTGATCGGTTCCTTACGTGAAGTGCCCGCGTCCGGGCCCATGCCGACGACGCCGTCGGCATCGCCGTCATGCATCGGTCCGAAGCTGTCCGCCATCGTTCCTCCCCCTGAAGGCTGTGGCCGGTCCTGTGCCACCGCCAACCCAAGGCAACGGCCCACCGGTTGAGCCGTTGTCCCCCATGATTTCATGCCCGGACCGCAAAACGGTGACAGAGCGGCACGCCAAGCGGGCGCACATCGGTGCCCCTGGGAGCGCACGCGCACTCCAGGGGCACCGCCTCAGCTGTCATCCGTGAAGGTCAGCCACCCAGCGCACCGCCCGCGTCGGGGGAGTGGGCCTGGGTCACCATCGTGTCCGTGCTGAGGTGGATCACACCGTAGTCGTACGCGTGCCGCCGGTAGACGACGCTGGGGTCCTTGGTCTCGGAGTCGACGAACAGATAGAAGTCGTGTCCGACCAGCTCCATCTCGTAGAGAGCCTGGTCGAGCGTCATGGGGGCGGCGACGTGGGTCTTCTCGCGGACCACCAGGGGGCCGTCACCCTGCACTTCCAGCGAGCCGATCTTCTTCGTGGGGACGCTGTCCGAGTTGTCCGTCGGGACGGGATGGCCGTTGCCGTTGAGCGTCGCCACTCCTGGGACGTGGTCGGCGACCTCCGCTGCCGTGAGCCGGCGAGCGCCACGACGCGTGTACCGCTTGTCGTGCTGCTTGCGCAGCCGGGCGTCCAGCTTCTCCGCTGCCAGGTCGAGCGCCGCGTACGGATCGCTGGCCGCTGCCTCCGCCCGGATCACCGGCCCGCGGGAGCGGAGCGTGATCTCCACTCGGTCACAGCGGTCGGCCTGTCGGGGGTTGGGCTCCTTGGACACCTCGACGTCGAGGCTGATCACCTTGCCATCGAGCTTCTGGATCTTCTCCAGGTTCAGCTTGTCGGCCACGTGCTTGCGGAACCGCTCGGGCACCTCGGTCTTGCGGCCCTTGACGACGATGTCCACGCAGAACTCCGTTCCCGGATCGCCCCGCATCAGCGGCGGAGCATCTCCCTTTTGCACCAGGCTCCGGTGAGGTCCGGAGCCTCGGACTCGGTGACGTCCACCTCCTCCTCCCCCATGGGCAAGATCTACACCCCCGGCGCTGCGGCCGATAGCGCAAAACCACAGCGCGGCATTGGGATATGCGAGGGGTGGCCTGCGGCTTTCCCTCACAACCGAACATATCTCGCCCGGACGGATGTCGTCACCCTCTACCGCGGCGTACCTCCGTTCAGGTGAATTGACCGTCTCATTACCTGCAACGATGCAAGTTTGCAGTCAGTTCCGGTTTAATTCGAAAGAATCGGACGGCGCTGCGATCACAGCGGCGCAGATCAGGCCGCGGATCCCGTCCGGCTCCGCGCTCGCCCGTCCGGCCCGTTCCGGATCCGGTCTCCCTTCGGTCGTCCCGTCCGTTCGTTCCTCTCTGCCTTCCCGACCTGTCCGCGGATACACGGGCTGCACCCCCACGAACCCATGACCGACCGCCGCTTCCGGCCTCCCGTACGCACGCGCCCCCGAGGTCTCCGCCCGGACGGCCCGTGCCGCCTCGGCGAGGGAGGCACCGGTCGTCATCAGGTCGTCGACGAGCACGACCGGCCCAGCGTCCAACAGCCGCCCCGCACCGGACGCCACCGTCAGCGCGCCCGCGAGATTGTCCATCCGCTGCCGGGCGTCCAGTCCCGCCTGGTCGGCCACCTCCCGCCGCTGCCGCAGCACGGCGAGCACCCGGGCAGGCGTCCCGGTGCGCCGCAGCTCACCGGCCGCCGCGAGCGCGATCCGCCGCGTCGGGTCGTGTCCCCGCGCCCGCACCGCACGCCGCCCGGACGGCACGGGAACGAGCAGCACCGGCGCGTCCCCCTCCGTCCCCGGGTCACGCCCGGAGCCCGCGACAGCCACGCGCACCCGTGTCCCGGCCTCCGCGAGCCCCGCGCGCACGGCTCCCGCCAGAGCCGTGCCGAGCGGCCCCGCGAGCGCCAGCGCGCCCCGTTCCTTGTGGGCCAGCAACACAGCCCGCGCCTCGTCCGCGTACCGGGCCGCCGCGTGCACGACCGGCAACCCGGACGGCTCCGGCGCCGGTCGTACCCGGCACGGTACGGCCCCGCCCAGCGCGGCACGGCACTCGTCGCAGAGCACCGTGCGAGGCCGTCCGCAGCCTCCGCACTCGGCCGGCAGCACCAGGTCGGTGAGATCCCGCCACCACCCCCGCATGAACACCACTGTGCCCACGCCGACGCGACCCCGCCATGCCTGTGGAAAACGCCCTGTGGAAAACCCCGCGCAATGCCGCGGGCCGGTCACCCACACGCGCAACGGCAGCCGCAAAAAAGCGGATGGCCGCCTCCGCACGGGGTATCCCCGAACGGAAACGGCCACCCGTCTCGCTCTCGCTCCGGGACGCGCCCCCGGAATCATCCCGGTTCCCGCTCCCGGAATCCCGTTCCGAAATCTCTCCCGAAATGATTCCGGCGGGACCGAAAACCCGCACCGGACCGGACGACCGGCGCGCTCACCCCGGATAAATCGGCGCCGACCCGTCCTTGACCACCTTCTGCCACTGCGCCCCCGTGGGCAGCCGTACGATCCCGTCCTCCGAGTACGCCACCAGCGGCAGCCGCTCGTCCTCGGCCGCGGCGATCTCCTTCACCCCGGTCAGGGCGGCGGGCGCGGGCCCCTCCGGCACGGACCCGTCGACCTGGACGTACCGCATCTGCTGCACGCCCCCCTGCTCACGCCCGACCACCACGAGCCGGCTGTCGCCGGCCCACGCCATGGTCGTGACCTCCTCCAGCTCGGTCGTCGCGGGACGCAGTTCGAGGACCGAGACGACCGGCCGTTCGCCGTCCTTCTCGTCCCGCTCGATCCGTCCGATGAGCAGCGACCCCTTGCCGTTCTTCTCCACCACGAGCGCGACCCGCACCCCGTCGGCGGCCACCCGTACGTCCCTGATGCGCCCGTCCAGTCCCGGCGTACGCACCTCCAGCGGCTGGCCGGCGCCCTGCTCCAGCAGCAGCAGCCGCGGGTCGGCCGGGTCGCGGTCGGCCACCCAGAGGTCACCCCGCGCGTCCCAGCTGGGCGTCGTCAGCCGGTCGGCCTCGGTCTGGCCCTGGCTGCGCAGCACGGGCTCCCCGAGCGAACTGCCCGAGACCAGCGCCCCGACGTACAGCGTCTTACCGTCGTAGCTCACACCGGCCGCCATGTGCTCGTCCCGCGACACGGCCGCCGCGCGCAGTTCCTTGGCGCCCTCGCCGAGCGCCCCCGGCACCGGGTCCGCCTTCGTCTCGCTGCTGCCGGCCGGGATACGCACCAGCCGGTGCTTGCCGTCGACGAAGTACAGGTACTCGGCGTGCTTCGCCGAGCCCCGGGACGCGACCGTCGTGGCCCGGTCCTCGCCGAGCGAGCACAGCCGGGTGCCGCCCGCCCGCAGCTCGACCTCGTCCACCGCCGGGGTGAGGTTCTGCAACGTGAACAGGAGCTGGGCCGCCATCTCGTCGCACTGGGTCTGCCCGACCCGGGCGGCCTTGGCGTTCAACGGCACGGTCAGCATGTTCTGGTCGTCGGGCGTCAGCGAGGTGACGCCGTTCGCCAGCGCAGTACCGGTGGGAAAGCTCGACCTGACCACCGGCCGCAGCCAGCCGGTCGGACCGTTGAGCAGGGAACGCACCATCTCCGTCATCGGATCGACGCGCTCACGCACGTACACGGGATCGGCGACGGCCGCCGACTGCCCGTTCGCCTCATCGGCGCTGTTCGAGGCGTTCGAGGCGAAGTAGTACTTGTTGACGGACATGTAGTTGCGCTCGAAGTCCGACTTGCCCATGACGACGCCCTGCGGCAGCCCGTCGATGCGCCACTGCCCGGTCTTCCGGTTCTTCGTGAGGTGCACCGACTGGCTGTAGCGCCCGGAGGCGGGCGCGTAGGCCTGCTGCGCGTCCACGCCGGCGACCGTGGTGCCGGTCAGCGTGAACGTGAGGTCGTCGCCGTCCACCCGGCCGCCCGCGGGGCCGGCCTCGGTCCCCGGCCCGTCCGCCAGGACCGTGGTGGCCGCCTCCGGCCTCCACGTCTGCCTGGCCTCACCCGTCAGGTATTGGCGTGCCGTGGCATAACTCGGATCGTCGCTGGTCAGCGACTCCAGAAAGCCCTGGACGATCTCCGAGGGCGGTGCGTCCTCCCGCGGCGGCATGGCGAACACCCGCACCTGGGTGTCCTGTCGCGGCGTCGACTCGACACCGCGCAGGTCCCCGTCGTCGGGCATCGACGCACACCCCGCCAGCACCACGACGCCACAGGCGGCGTAGGCCACCGCGCGTCCCGGCATCCGCCGGGCGCCCCCCTCGCGGTCAGCGCCCACGAAATGCCTCCCCATGCTCGTCCGCGTCCTTCGGCCCGATGTCCCGGCGGGACGCGACCGCCTCCACGGCGGGCGGGTCGTCCTGTCTTCGCCCGGCCGGGCCGGGACGGGGCACCACGCGCGCGCCGTTGCCGGGCAGCGCCGTCGGGTCGGCCGTGGCCGTCGCGGCGGCCGGCCGGGGCCCCAGGGGTGCCCTCGAGGACGACGCCTGGTCGCCGGCCTGCTGCACCGGCACGGTGGCGGCCTTCTCGCCTCCCCCACGCGGCAGACCGGCCTCGTCGAGTCCACGGTTGCGCCGCGAGTCCTTGGGCTCCAGCGGTATCGGCGAACCCCGCAGCGGCTCGTCCGCGGTGCGCGGCAGCGTCAGCCGGAACTGCGAACCGCCGCCCGGCTCGCCCCACGACTGGAGCCAGCCGCCGTGCAGCCGCGCGTCCTCCAGGGCGATCGACAGCCCCAGACCCGTACCACCGGTGGTACGCGCGCGTGCCGGGTCCGCCCGCCAGAAGCGGCTGAAGACGCGGGTCGCCTCGCCGGGCTTGAGCCCGACGCCGTAGTCGCGCACCGCGACCGCGACCGCCCCGCCCGCCGAGGCGAGCTTGACGACGACGTCCTTGCCCTCGCCGTGCTCCACGGCGTTGACCACGAGGTTGCGCAGCACCCGCTCCACCCGCCGGGCGTCCGCCTCGGCGACGACGGGCTGCTGGTCGCCGACGACCCGTATCGTCGTGCCCTTGCGCTCGGCCAGCGGCTCGGCACCGCTGACCACCCGCCGCACGACCTCCCTGAGGTCTATCGCCTCGGCCTCGAGCGCCGCCGCGCCCGCGTCGAAGCGGCTGATCTCCAGCAGGTCCGCGAGCAGCGTCTCGAACCGGTCCAGCTGGTCGGCGAGCAGCTCGGCCGACCGCGCGGTCACCGGGTCGAAGTCCACGCGCGCGTCATGGATGACATCGGCGGCCATCCGTACGGTCGTCAACGGCGTGCGCAGCTCGTGCGACACGTCGGACACGAACCGCCGCTGCATCCGCGACAGGTCCTCCAGCTGCTGGATCTTCAGCTGGAGGTTCTGCGCCATCTTGTTGAAGGCCTCGCCGAGCCGCGCGATGTCGTCCTCGCCGGTGACCTTCATCCGTTCCTGGAGGCGCCCGGCGGAGAGCCGCTCCGCGATCCCGGCGGCCATCCGCACGGGGGTGACGACCTGCCGCACCACGAGCCACGCGATGGCCCCGAGGAGTACGACGACGAAGAGGCCGGCGGTCGCGAGCGTGCCCTTGACCAGACTCAGGGACTTCTCCTCCTGCGTGAGCGGGAAGAGGTAGTACAGCTGGTACGGGTCGCCGTTCGGGTCGTTGACCTGTTTGCCGATGACCAGAGCCGGCTGGGAGTCCTTGCCGTCGTCCTTGTAGATGATGCGCGTGTACTTCTGCGCGGCCGCCGTACTGCTGTCGATCCGCGCGCGCAGGTCCTCGGGCACGCTCGTGGTCGGGTCGACACCGCCGGAGGCACGCGGCCCCCGTCCGCCGCCGCTCTCGTCGCCCGCGGGCAGCGTCACCACGTCGAAGGCGCCCTGGCCGCCGCTGGAGAGCGACGACACCAGGTTGCTCATCCACTCGATGACGTTCTGGGAGGGCCGGCCGTCCACCGCGGAGGCGTCGCCGCCGTCGGTACCGGCCGCCGCCTCGTCGGCCTTCTGCTTGGCCACCGCGAAGCCGCCCGTGGCCTGGCTCTGCGACGCCTTCACCTTCGCGTCCAGCAGACCGTTGCGCACCTGCCCGATGACGACGAAGCCCAGCAGCAGGACGACGCCCAGCGACATCAGCAGCGTCGTGGCGACGACCTTGAGCTGGATGTTGCGCCGCCACAGCCGCATGACGGGCAGCAGCGGCCGGCGCACCCAGCGTGTGAACAGCCGGAGCACCGGGCTGCCCTGGACTCCACCCTGGAACAGGCCGCCCTGCCACAGGCGTCCCCAGCGGGAGCCCGCCGCCTTCCGGCCGACAGGCCGCCCGGCTCGGGTCCCGTTGCGCCCGGGCGCCGAAGCGGCACTGTCACCGGACATGTCAGCTCGGTCCTGCCTTGTAACCCACGCCACGGACGGTCACCACGATCTCCGGCCGCTCCGGGTCCTTCTCGACCTTGGAGCGCAGCCGCTGTACGTGCACGTTGACCAGACGAGTGTCCGCCGCGTGCCGGTAGCCCCACACCTGCTCCAGCAGCACCTCACGCGTGAACACCTGCCACGGCTTGCGGGCCAGCGCGACCAACAGGTCGAACTCCAGCGGCGTCAGCGCTATCGACTGCCCGTCCCGCTTCACGGAGTGACCGGCCACGTCGATGACCAGATCGCCGATGGCGAGCTGCTCCGGCGCCGGCTCCTCCGACCTCCGCAGCCGCGCCCGGATCCGGGCGACCAGCTCCTTCGGCTTGAACGGCTTCACGATGTAGTCGTCGGCACCGGACTCCAGGCCCACCACGACATCGACGGTGTCGCTCTTCGCCGTGAGCATCACGATCGGCACCCCGGACTCCGCCCTGATCAGGCGGCACACCTCGATACCGTCCCGACCGGGCAGCATCAGGTCCAGGAGCACCAGGTCGGGCTTGCTCTCACGGAAAGCGGCCAGCGCCTTGTCACCGTCGGCTACGAAAGACGGCTCAAAACCTTCACCACGCAGCACAATGCCGAGCATCTCGGCCAGTGCGGTGTCGTCGTCGACGACAAGGACTCGTCCCTTCATAAACGACATCATCCCATTCTCATAACGGTGAAGGAGCTGCAGGTGAGCAGGGTCACCGGCCAGTGACGATAGTCGTACTCGGCCGTCACTGTCTGCCCTCGATCGCGGACATCGCCCTCGACGCCGGTGTCCGACGCCGGGCGGGCGGCCTCCCGGCCGCCGCCGGGACGGCCGTTTCGCGGCGCTCGGACCCCCGCACGAACGCCTCGGACCACCCCCGTACGAACGCCTCGGACCACCCCCGTACGAACGCCCTCGAACTGCCGCCCGAACCCCCGGCCCCCGCCAGGTCGCCTCAGCCCGTCGTCGCCTGAGGCGACCTGGCGCACAGCTCCGCCAGCGCCTCGGCCGTCACGGGAGAGACGACACCCTCCTCGGTGACGATCGCCGTCACCAGCTCCGGCGGCGTGATGTCGAACGCGGGGTTGTACGCCTGGGTTCCCAACGGTGCCACCGGAATCCCGCCGCCGCCCGCTCCCGCCGACTGCACCTGCGGGGCTGTGAGCTCGGTCACCTCTGATCCGGGACGCTGCTCGACCTCGATCGCCGCCCCGTCCGGCGTCTCCGGGTCCACCGTCGTCACCGGCGCGACCACGACGAACGGCACATGGTGATACCGCGCGAGCACCGCGAGCGGGTAGCTCCCCACCTTGTTCGCCACCGAACCGTCGGCCGCGATGCGGTCGGCCCCGATCAGCACCGCGTCCACCTCACCCGCCGCGAACAGCGAACCCGCCGCGTTGTCCGTGAGCAGCGTGTACGCCATGCCGGTACGGGCCGCCTCGTAGGCGGTCAGCCGAGCACCCTGAAGCAGCGGACGCGTCTCGTCCACCCACAGGCGCCGCAGCCGCCCCACCCGGTGCGCGGCGAGGGCCACCGCGAACGCCGTGCCCTCCCCGCCCGACACCAGCGATCCGGTGTTGCAGTGCGTGAGCACACGGTGCCCGCCGCCCGGCAGCAGCTCGTCGAGCAGCGCCAGCCCGTGCGCGGCCATCCGCGCACTGGCCTCGGCGTCCTCCCGGTGCAGCTGCCGCGCCGCCGCCAGCGCCGCCCCGGCCGCCTGCCGCTCGCCGCCGTCGCGGGCGAGCGCGGCCGCGTACGCCGACCGCGCCCTGTCGACGCCGACGGAGAGGTTCACCGCCGTGGGCCGGGCACCGGCCAGCGCGGTCGCCGCGTCGTCCACGTCGAACCCGCGCGCGGCGGCGAGCGCGACACCGTACGCCCCGGCGATGCCGAGCACCGGCGCCCCGCGCACCGCGAGCGAACGGATCGCCTCCACCAGCGCGGACGCGTCCGTACAGACCAGTTCGACCTCCTCGGCCGGCAGCCTCGTCTGGTCCAGGAGCACCAGTACCGGGCCTTCGGGTGGCTCTTCCCAACGGATCACGGGTATCTCGGTCGGCCGTTTGTCCTCGCCGGATTGCGCGTACTGATCAGCCATGCGGTCAGTCTGCCCCGTATCCGGCGGACAATTGAAGGTGTGCAGCCCCTACCGCGGCCGGTCACCCGATGACCACCCCATGGCACGATGTCTGCCAACCTTCCGCCGCGACCGCGGACGGGCACCGTGAAGGAGCGACGATGAACGACACTCCGGGCTGGGCCTCGCCCGGATCCGCCCCGTCCGACGGGCAGGAGCCCGGCACTTCGGGCCCTGCCGAGCCCGCCGACCGACCCGATCCCGCGCAGCCCGCGGGCCGCCCGGACGCAGACCCGCAGAACCCCGGCGCGAAGTGGTCCCAGGTCCAGCCGCCACCCGCCCAGTGGTCCGCGCCGACCGGCCCGCAGCACCCCGGCCAGGCCCCGCCGCCCCCGCCGCCCGGCCCGGGCTGGGGCAACCAACCCCCTGCTCCCGTCCGGGGCTACGCCGGTCCCGGCGGCCGCCCCGGCTGGGGAACGGGCTGGGGCGGCCCGCCGCCCGCCGCCAAGCCCGGCGTGATCCCGCTGCGCCCGCTCGGCGTCGGCGAGATCCTCGACGGCGCGGTCTCCACCATGCGCACCCACTGGCGCACGGTGCTGGGCTTCTCGCTGGCCGTCGCGGTCGTCACGGAGATCGTCGTCGTCCTGCTGCGGGGTCTCGTCCTGGACGAGACCGCCGGCACCGAGGCCCTCGACGACCCGAACGCGACCGTGAGCGAACTGACCCGGGCCATGGGCAACTCCCTGCTCGACTCCGGAGTCCTCCTGCTGATCTCCCTGATCGGCACCATCATGGCGACCGCCCTGCTCACCGCGGTCACCAGCCGCGCGGTCCTCGGCAAGTCGGTGACCATGGGCGAGGCCTGGCGCGACGCCCGGCCGCAGGTCGCGAAACTGTTCGGCCTGATCTTCCTGCTCCTGCTCCTCACGTTCGGTGTCGCCCTCGCGGGCACGGTGCCCGGCATCCTCGTCGCCGTCGCGGGAGCCGACGCGGCGGGCGCCGCCCTCGCCGTCCTGGGCGGCCTGGGCTCCAGCCTCGTGGCCCTGTGGCTGATGGTCCGCTACTCGCTGGCCTCGCCCGCGCTGATGCTGGAGAAGCAGAGCATCCTGAAGTCGATGAGCCGCTCCGCGAAGCTCGTACGCGGCGCCTGGTGGCGGGTCTTCGGCATCCAGCTGCTCGGCGCGTTCATCGCGAACATCATCGCCGCGATCGTCGTCGTCCCCTTCACCTTCCTCGCCGCCGCCCTCAGCGGAGGCGGCGTCTCCGGCTTCCTCACCAGCAGCAGCGACTACGGATGGACGTTCCTCGTCATCAGCGGAATCGGCGCGGTGATCGGGTCCATGATCACGTTCCCGATCAGCGCGGGCGTCACCGTGCTCCTGTACATCGACCAGCGCATCCGCCGCGAGGCCCTCGACCTCGACCTGGCCCGCGCCGCGGGCGTCCAGGACTACGGCACCTCCGGCGCCACACCAGGGAGCTGATGCGGTGAGCCCGACGGGGGGAGTTCTCACAACGGTGCCGGCACTGCCACGCACCATCGACACGGCCGTACGGTCCCTGCTGCGCGCCGGCGACACCTCCGCGGTGTCCCTGGCGCGCTCCGGCGACGAACCGCCGGTGACGATCGGACGGGATCCCGCACGCGAGGCGGCCCGGCACGAGCTGTCCAAGGGCGTGTACCACCAGAACGACCCCGGCCTGTTCGAACGCGCCCTGGACGCCTTCTGGAACTGGCTCGGCAAACTCCTCGACGCCACCTCGACCGCGACGCCCGGAGGAACACTCGGACTGGTCGTGATCATCCTGGCCGTGATCGCCGTGCCGGCCGCCCTGTGGTGGCGCCTGGGCACCCCCCGCCGCCAACCCGTCTCCTCCCCCGCCTTGTTCGACGACCGCCCCCGCACCGCCGCCGAACACCGATCGGCCGCCGAGGCCCACGCCGCCCAGGGCCACTGGAACCAGGCCGTCCAGGAGCGCATGCGGGCCATCGTGCGCTCCCTGGAGGAACGCGCCCTCCTCGACATCCGCCCCGGCCGCACCGCCGACGAGGCCGCCGCGGAGGCGGGCCGCGCACTGCCCGACCACACCGACCGGCTGCGCACCGCCGCGCGGGACTTCGACGACGTGACGTACGGCGGACGCAGGGCGAGCGAGCAGTCGTACCACCGCATCGCCGAGCTCGACCGCGACCTGGAACGCACCAAGCCCGCGCTCGCGAGCAGCGCACCCGGCACGGCCCACAACGCCCGCCAGGGAGCCGCCGAATGACCCTCGAGGCCACGCTCCCGTCCACCTCGGTCTCGCCCACCGCCCGAGGACTGTGGACCCGCGCGCGAGGCATCGCCCTCGCCCTCGTCCTCCTCCTGGCGGGGGCTGTCGCGATCGCGATCGTCCGCTCCGACGCCCGCCACGGCGGACTCGACCCGCGCTCCGCCGACCCCTACGGCAGCCGCGCCGTAGCCGAGCTCCTCGCCGAACGCGGCGTCGACACGCGCGTGGTGACGACACTGGACGAAGCCCGCGCCGCGGCCGCCCCGGACATCACTCTCCTGGTCGCCGTCCCCGACCTGCTGACGCAGGGCCAGCAGAGCCGGCTGCACTCCGCCACCGCCGGCACCGGCGGCCGCACCGTCCTCGTCGCCGCCGGCAGCTCGTCCGTCGAAAAACTCGTACCCGGAGTCACCGCGGACCCCGCCACCAGCCTCGACTCGACGCTGTCCCCGGCCTGCGACCTGCCCGCCGCCCGGCGCGCGGGCACCGCCGACACCGGCGGCATCCGCTACACCACCACCCACCTGGACGCGGACGAGTGCTACCCCAGCCAGCGCCTGGCCACCCTGCTCCTCGTCCCGGACGCCTCCGGCGGCGGTGACACCGTCGTGCTCGGCGCGCCCGACATCCTCTACAACGACACCCTCGACGAGCAGGGCAACGCCTCGCTCGCCCTTCAACTCCTCGGCTCCCGCCCTCATCTGGTCTGGTACCTCCCCTCGCTCTCCGACGACTCGGTCACCGACCCGGCCGACGAGAAGAGCCTCTTCGACCTGCTCCCGTCCGGCTGGCTCTGGGGCACCCTGCAACTCTCCTTCGCCGCGGTCCTGGCCGCCCTGTGGCGGGCACGCCGATTCGGCCCCCTCGTGCCGGAAAGACTCCCCGTGGCGATCCGTGCCTCCGAAGCCGCCGAAGGCCGCGCCCGCCTCTACCGCAAGGCGAACGCCCGCGACCGCGCGGCCGCCGCGCTTCGCTCCACCACCCGCACCCGCCTCGCCCCCCTCGTAGGCGTCCCCGTGCCCCAGGCACACGCGCCCGAGGCCCTGCTCCCCGCCCTGTCCGCCCACCTCCACGGCGACGGACAGTCCCTGCACCCCCTGCTCTTCGGCCCGCCGCCCAGCGACGACACGGCCCTGATCGCACTCGCCGACCAACTCGACGCCCTCGAAAGAGAGGTACGCCGTCCATGATGGCCCCGACCACTGACAACGCCGGGTACACCGGGGATCAGGGCAACGCCCGGAACTCCCTGGAAGCCCTGCGCGCCGAGATCGCCAAAGCCGTGGTCGGCCAGGACCCCGCCGTGACCGGCCTCGTCGTCGCCCTGCTGTGCCGCGGACACGTTCTCCTCGAAGGAGTCCCCGGAGTCGCCAAAACGTTGCTCGTCCGCGCCCTCGCGGCCGCGCTCGAACTCGACACCAAGCGCGTCCAGTTCACCCCGGACCTGATGCCGAGCGACGTGACCGGCTCCCTGGTCTACGACACCCGCAGCGCCGAGTTCTCCTTCCAGCCCGGCCCTGTGTTCACCAACCTCCTGCTCGCCGACGAGATCAACCGCACGCCCCCCAAGACCCAGTCGTCCCTCCTCGAAGCCATGGAGGAACGCCAGGTCACGGTCGACGGCACCCCCCGCCTCCTCCCCGACCCCTTCCTGGTCGCCGCGACCCAGAACCCGGTCGAGTACGAGGGCACGTACCCCCTGCCCGAGGCCCAACTGGACCGGTTCCTGCTCAAACTGACGATCCCTCTGCCCTCCCGCCAGGACGAGATCGACGTACTGACCCGCCACGCCGAGGGCTTCAACCCACGCGACCTGCGCGCCGCCGGCGTACGCCCCGTGGCAGGCCCGGCCGACCTGGAGGCGGCGCGCGCCGCGGTCGCCAAGACGACGGTCTCTCCGGAGATCACGGCCTATGTGGTGGACATCTGCCGTGCCACCCGCGAGTCCCCGTCCCTCACCCTCGGCGTCTCCCCGCGCGGCGCCACCGCCCTCCTGGCCACCTCACGCGCGTGGGCCTGGCTCACAGGCCGCGACTACGTCATCCCCGACGACGTGAAGGCCCTGGCCCTGCCCACGCTCCGCCACCGCGTCCAGCTCCGCCCGGAGGCGGAGATGGAGGGCGTGACGGCCGACTCGGTCATCAACGCGATCCTCGCCCACGTTCCCGTCCCGCGCTGATGGCACTCACCGGACGGGCCGCCCTCCTGGCGGCACTCGGCTCCGTCCCCATCGGCATCTGGGCCCCCGGCTGGACGGGCATCCTCGCCGTGAACGGCCCCCTGGCCCTGGCGTGCGCCTGCGACTTCGCCCTCGCGGCACCCGTACGTCGCCTGGGCCTGACCCGCTCCGGCGACACCTCGGCACGCCTCGGCGAGGCCGCCGACGTCACCCTCACCGTCACCAACCCCACCCGGCGCCCGCTGCACGCCCGACTCCGCGACGCATGGCCGCCGAGCAGCTGGGAGCCCGGCACGGAAGGCCCCGCCTCCCGCCACCTCCTACAGGTCCCCGCGGGCGAACGCCGGCGCGTCACCACCCGGCTCCGCCCCACCCGCCGAGGCGACCGCCAGGCGGACCGCGTGACGATCCGCTCCTACGGCCCCCTGCGTCTGTTCTCCCGGCAGGGCACCCACGACGTCCCCTGGACGGTGCGTGTCCTGCCGCCCTTCACCAGCCGCAAGCACCTCCCGTCCAAGCTCGCCCGTCTGCGCGAACTCGACGGTCGCACCAGCCTGCTCACCCGGGGTGAGGGCACAGAATTCGACAGCCTACGCGAGTACGTCCCCGGCGACGACACCCGCTCCATCGACTGGCGCGCCACGGCCCGCCAGACCACGGTCGCCGTACGCACCTGGCGTCCCGAACGCGACCGCCACATCCTGCTGGTCCTCGACACCGGCCGCACCTCGGCCGGTCGTGTGGGCGACGCTCCCCGCCTCGACGCGTCGATGGACGCGGCACTGCTGCTCGCCGCCCTGGCCTCCCGCGCCGGCGACCGAGTCGACCTGCTCGCCTACGACCGCCGGGTACGCGCCCTCGTCCAGGGCCGAACCGCCCGCGACGTCCTGCCGTCCCTGGTCGACGCGATGGCCACACTCGAACCCGAACTGGTCGAGACGAACGCCCGCGGCCTCACGGCCACCGCACTTCGTACGGCCCCACGCCGCTCCTTGATCGTGCTGCTCACGACCCTCGACGCGGCCCCCGTGGAGGAGGGTCTCCTGCCTGTCCTCCCCCAGTTGACCCAGCGGCATACGGTGCTGGTGGCCTCGGTCGCCGACCCGCACATCGCCCGTATGGCGACGGCACGCGGCGACACGGACGCGGTCTACGCGGCAGCGGCCGCCGCTCAGGCCCAGTCGGAACGCCATCGCACCGCGGAACAGCTCCGCCGGCATGGTGTCACGGTCGTCGACGCGACTCCCGACGAACTGGCCCCCGCTCTGGCGGACGCGTACTTGGCTCTCAAAGCGGCGGGACGTCTCTGAAACGGACAAGGCCCACTCGGCCAACTGGGAGGGCTGGGCCCACGGCGGGCGAATCCTGGATCCAGGACTCGCCCGATCCGCTCTGAGCGCAAACGCAGAAAACCCCCGGCCGATAATCCCGGCCAGGGGTTTTCTCACAATTTGTTCGGCGGCGTCCTACTCTCCCACAGGGTCCCCCCTGCAGTACCATCGGCGCTGTAAGGCTTAG